>CAYLXU010000030.1:0-10240 GCA_964388055.1 uncultured Candidatus Saccharibacteria bacterium
CTATCATCGCTTTTTGAACCGCATTGGCAATACGAGACTGGTCCCACTCAACAATCCGCCCATCACGCTTTCTCATCTGTTTAAAATATGTTTTGACGACTTGTTTTACCATAGGCAATAAAAATTAGTGGATTAACGAATTAATGGGTTAACGGGTTCAAAAAATCCTAACTCGTTAACTCGTCAACCCGTTAATCCTTTATTCGATGTTCGACACTTCCACTATCGTCCAGATTATTTGTGGAGTAAATGTGGATAACTTTGAACTAAAAAACCCACATTTTTGTGGGTCCTCAATGGCATATATACTAAGAAACGTCAAAACGACTCTTGAGTGGCGGCGAATAACGAAGCGTAATCGTCCTGAAGCACTTTTTACAATGTATCTGCTCGTAAACATCAACGACCTCCATAGTCTGATCATGAATACCAAATCCATCATAAATCTCTCTTTTTGAATACTCTGCCATTTGTCCGCATGCCGTACATCTGACACTTATTTTCGTCTCTGTATCCATCTGACACTCTCCTTCTCTGTAACAAGCTGAAAAAATCGTAGCACACCAGATACTACCTGTCTATTAATTCAATTAAAAACGGCGCAAATGTGCCGTCTTTTTAAAAGCCCTGCCGTTAATTATTTATATAACTATGCCACTATCTTCTCTTTCTCAAAAAAGCGGGTATATCCCAATGATCCTGCACAGGATTATTACCACTCTTATCTTTTTTGTTTTGAGCAACCTGCTGTTCTTTTTCCTCTTCCTTTTTTTCCGGTTCGTGCATCTCTTGATTCAAGTCAACATCAAACGGCGTATCCTGTTCCTGGTCCTCCTTTTCTTTTGCTTTTGTTTCCACACCGGAATCTGATGACCCCATCTCACCCTTCTTATACCCATCAAACCCGGTAGCAATCACAATAACCTTTATGTCTCCCTTCTTCATACGTTCATCGTGGTACGCACCAAAAATAACACGCGCGCCCTGATCAATGGGCTCTGTAATCACCTTGGCCGCCTCATTTACCTCAGAAAGCTTCAGATCATCGTTTCCCGCAACACTAAAGAGAACACCCTTTGCGCCACTCATAGAAACCTCAAGTAATGGAGAATTCACCGCCTGCCGCGCTGCAGCGAGCGCCCTTTCCTCTCCCTGAGCAGTACCAATACCAATGATTGCAGATCCGGCGTTTTGCATAATTGCCTTCACATCTGCAAAATCGACGTTGATAATACCCGGAAGACTCACCAATTCCGCAATGCTACGTGTCGCCTGGTGTAATACATCATCGATCGCTTCAAACGCCTTATGCAAAGGTGTATCTTTATCAATAATATTAAAAATGCGATCGTTGGGCACGGAGATGAGCGTATCAACCCGCTCTCTCAATCTGTCAGCCGCAGCCTCCGCAACCCTCATTCGTTGTATTCCTTCAAAGAAAAAGGGTCTCGTTACAACAGCAATAGTAAGCGCCCCAAGCTCCTGTGCAACTTCGGCAACAACAGGGGCAGCACCAGAACCAGTACCCCCACCCAAACCAGCGGTGATAAATACCATGTCAGCCCCTTTCAAGGCCTCATGGATCTCCTCTCTTGTTTCTTCTGCCGCCTGACGCCCAAGCTCAGGATTCATGCCAGTTCCCAATCCCCTTGTAAGATTCTTCCCTATATGAATTTTTTCTTTTGCCAATGCCTGATGTAAATCCTGAGAATCGGTATTAATCGCCACAAAATCAACCCCTTTAATTTGGAGCCTGCTCATGCGGGAAACAGCATTTCCTCCGCCACCACCCACACCGACCACCTTAATTTTTACGAAAGATTGAAAATCCGGTTTTACATGCGGCATAATTTTAAAAATCTCAAATTCCAAAATCCAAATTCCAAAAATATTTTCTTTTTTAGTATTTGGGTTTTGATATTTGGAATTTTTTCTTTACGGGATAAAAATTTTAAAGATTTTCTTTACTTGATTTACAAAACCTTTCTCTGTTTCCGTTGCGCCAAGAATTTTTTCATCAACTCCCCAGAAGAGCAACCCCATAGCCGTCGCAAATTCAGGACGACGCACCATCTCCTCTACAACCCCATCCTCACATTCAATATGAAATGGCTCACCCATTCTTACTACCATTTTTAGCTCACTTTTTACAAGGTCTACAATACCATTAAGACGAGCACCCCCTCCAACAAGAACAACCCCGCCCGGGAGACGCTTGTCACCAACTTCCTTGAGCTCACTTTTTACAAAATCAAAAATTTCATCCAGACGCGCTTCTATAATCTCCGCAACAAACTTCTTAGAAACTTTTCCGTCAAGACCCGGATCTATACGAGAAAGTTCTAAAACATCCTTCCTTGAAACCTCATCAGAGGTGCCTGCATAGGTAAGTTTTAACTTTTCTGCAGCTTCTACGGGGATTTTAAGCCCCACAGCGATATCGTTGGTAATCCGATTCGAGCCAACGGGAAAAATTGATGCATGCAAAAGTTTCCCCTCCTCAAAAATAGCAATGCTTGTAGTTCCTGCCCCAATATCCAACACCGCAACCCCTATTTCCCTCTCGTTCTTGGTAGCCACCGAACGACTTGAGGCGATGGGGGAAAAAATCATACCCCCAACACGCACATTTGGCTCAAGACATCGCGTAAGGTTTTTTACTACGGGTGAAAATGTGTCAACAACTAAACTGTCCACCTCCAAACGAATTCCATTCATCCCAAGTGGATCCTTAATAGCCACCCCATCAACATAATATTCACGAGGGATAACATGTAAAATAGAGCGATTTAGTGGAAGATTTATGGCCTGAGATGCCTGAATCACACGATCGATATCTTCATATGAAATCTCTCCATCGGCGCGAGCAACTGCAACAACCCCTCGTGATCCACGCGCGATGCTTTGATACCCACCCACATTTACATACGTATCTTTAAAGGCATCTCGTGCAGAAACCTCTATTTCAGAACAAAACTCAACAATCGCTTTCCGCGCCTCATCCATATCGACAATCATTCCGTTTCTCATTCCCTGAGAATCCCTTCGCTTTGCACCAAGAATCCGCAACTGCCCTCTCTCAAGACACCCCCAAACGGCTCGTATGGTTGAAGTACCAATGTCTAAACCAGCAAAACAATTTTTCATTGTGAAAACTAAGCCTAGTAAAAAAATAAATACCCTTACTTTTATTCTACTCCAATATTCACGACTGAGACAATTGTTGAAGAGTAGAATAAATACGATCTTCCTCACATTCCATTTTTTTCGCTTCCCGATCGTTTTCGTGATCAAACCCCAAAAGGTGCAACACTCCGTGAACAAGGAGTTTTGTGTTCCATTCCTCTTGAGAGATTCCCATTTCTTTCGCTTCTTTCAAAATGTGACTTGGGGCAAGATATATCTCGCCTAAATACCCATCACCTGCCTCTGGATCTACAAAACCTTTTGGGTGCGGAAACGATAATACGTTTGTTACCTTATCCTTTCCCCCGGAATGCTTATAAAGCGCTCGCATCCGCACATTACTTACATAATATATATCCACGCTCGCCCGAAACAATCCCAGAATACTAAAAAGACGTACAACGAGCGCTGTAGTCTTTTTCTCCTGAGCTTTAGTTCCAAATACCCTTACCCCCATTTACTTCTTCTTCACTAAGAGTCCGAGCTTCTTAAGCCGTGCAAACTCCTCCTGTTTTTTACCGCGATAGAGGGCAGAACGATGACGCTTCGTCTTTGTAACTGTTCGATCCTGATACCGACGATGTCTCGCCTCAAGCAAAACGCCACTCTTTTGAATAGCTTTTCTAAATCGGCCCACGAATCCTTCGACGGATTCACCGTTTTTTCGCTTCATTGCTATAGCCATGTTATTAGAATTTAGAAAATAGTAAGCAGAAAATAGAAGTGTATCACGAAACAAGAAACAAGTTTCTCTATTTTCTATTTACTACTCTCTATTTTCTAGTTTTATTATTGTTAACTTTTTTGCGATTTCAGTCAAGTCTTCTCGAGGAGGGTTGTTTACCACCGACTGCAAGGATCCTCCTCCGTCCCCTACAAAACGGGGCATAAGATGGGTGTGTAGGTGGGCAACTTCCTGACCACCTGCCTTTCCTTGATTAATCCCAATGGTTACCCCATCGGGTTTTAACCCCTCTTCTACCTGCTTCAAAACCTGTTTCACACCAAGAAAGTATGGTCCTACGCTTTCATAAGAAAATTCCGAGAGTGTGCCCACGTGTGTTTTTGGTATCACAAGCACATGTCCTGGAGCATGAGGGTGCACATCCAAAAACGCAACAGAATGTTCATCTTCGTAAACAACCTCCGCCTTTATATCTTTGGCTACTATTTTGCAAAAAATACACTCCATGTCTATTAATTATTAACGAGTTTAATATTTAGTAAATAAATCGTTAACACATTAATAAAGAATTATTTCTTAAGGCGCTTTTTTATTTCGTCAAAAATCTTTGGAAGGGGAATAATTTCCTGAGATCCCGTCTTCATGTCACGTAAAATAATTGTGTCATCCAACGCTTCACGTTGTCCCAAAATAAGGACAAAGTCAGCGTGAAGGCGATCCGCAATTTTTAACTGGGCCTTAATAGAATCTCTTCCGAACGACTCCGCGACGCTAATATGCTCCTTCCTGAATGCCTCTCGAAGTTTCATAAGCTTTCTCTTCGCAATAATTCCAAGTTGCACCAAAAATACCTTCACACTGCGCTCCTCTCGTGCACCAAATGTTGCATTTACTATGTCCGCTACACGATCAACGCCCATCGCACCACCCATTGCAGGTGTATCTTTCCCACCAAGAAGTTTTACAAGGTCGTCATAGCGACCTCCCCCCGCAAGAGCAAGAGGGGCCGAAGTCCCCGATTCACTCTTCTCCTTACCATCTTCTTCAACCTCTTTTTCTTGTTTCGCCTGCTTCTCAAAAAAGATGGGATTTGAAAATATTTCAAATACCGTACGAGTATAGTAATCAAGTCCGCGCACAAGGTAAGGAGAGAGCGCATAAGGAATCTCAAGCTCATCAAGAAACTCCAAGACCGCCTTAAAATGTCCATTGCAGTCATTACATAGATTATCAAGCATGGTAGGCGCACCCACCCTGAGCTCAACACACTCCTTCTCTTTGCAATCTAACAATCGAAAAGGGTTCTTTTGATACCTATCTCGGCACACTTTGCACACTTTGTTCAACTTATTTCGATAATAATCCTTAATTTTTGTGCGCCACGCACCCCGGCACGATTTATCACCAATACTATTTATTTCCACCACCAAATCCTTAATCTTAAGCTGTCTCAAAATGTTATATAGCACAAGAATCACCTCAGCATCATATGCTGGACTAGAATCTCCAAGCACCTCCACACCAAACTGGGTAAGCTGGCGCAACCTTCCACGCTGGGGTGCTTCATGGCGAAACATTGATCCATAATAGAAGAATTTCACTGGCTGAGGGAGATTCTGCATCCCGTGCTCAATAAAAGCACGCACGATGGGAGCCGTACCCTCAGGTCGCAAAGTAAGCTGCGTTCCCCCTTCAGTTTTTAATGTGTACATCTGCTTTTCAACAATATCAGTGGCCTCGCCAACTGAACGCAAAAAAAGTTCCGTTTCTTCCAAAACAGGAGTTTCGATCCGATCATATAGGTAATAGCTGGCCTGTTCAAACGCAACATCTTGAATCTTGGCACGAACAACCACATCTTCAGGAAGAACATCTTTCATTCCACGAGGTGCCTGAGGATGCCATTTTGCCTTTTTTACCGTCTTTTCCTCTGTTTTTTGGAAGGTGTTACCTTCTTTGTTTTAGCCATATTGTATTGTGTTGTTATTGTACTTGATAATCACTCGCAGCGAAGACTTTTGCCTGCCCAAAAGGCCAAAGACGAAATCGCACGAGTCCGATAATATCATTTTCGGGAACAGCCCCCCACATGCGAGAGTCATAACTAAACTCACGATTGTCCCCCATTACAAAGTATTGACCCTGTTCTAACTTTTGAACAAGATCCCCATTCGTCTGCTCATCCATAGCAAGATAGTTTTCTGTGATGATGCGTGTTTTTCCCCCTGTATCGGTAATCGTAACTTGGTTGTTTTTTACCTCAACCGTTTCTCCGGGAAGCCCTATAATACGCTTAATATAAAAAGTTGATGGGTCTTTTGGAAACCGAAACACCACAACTTCCCCCCGCTCAGGTTCGCGTAAACGATATGCTATTTCATCAATGATAAGATAGTTGCCATTCGTAAACGTGGGCTCCATACTGGATCCACGTACCAAAAATGGCTGGGCAATAAAGTAACGCACCAAAAAAACCGCAAGTAGCGATACCACAAGCACTTCAGCAAGCTCAAAAACAAACAAAAAAAATTGACGCATAACAAAAAGGAAAAATTCAAATCTCAAGATTAAAAATTAAGGTGTGAAAATGTTTCCATTTTCACATTTCCTTATTTTTACATTTTGATTTTTGACTTTTGAATTATCCGATAAATGTGGCATAATTGTACCACACAATCTCAATTTTTCAAACCCAGTAGTAAGATTTGGACTTTCGCCCGCAACTCATGGACACTTCGTATCCACGAAATCCAAATCCCACTCTATTGGGCAAACCCCCGTGTTTCTTATTGTAGGACTTGGAAATGCAGACGAAAAATACGAAAAAACCTATCACAATGTAGGTTTTTTGGTGATAGATCACATCGCAATGACGCTATCGCTCACCCCAGAAAGACTCAAGATATCTACAAGATGGGGGCTTAAAAAAACGGAAAGCATACTCTACAAAACCAGCGCTTTTATCTTGGCAAAGCCACAATGTTACATGAATGAATCAGGAGGTGTCATAACGCCACTTCTAAAACACCACAAACTTCCACCCGAAAATCTTATAGTGATTCAGGACGATTCCGACATGCTTCTTGGAGCACATAAGCTCAGGTATGGAGGAAGCTCTGGGGGGCACAGAGGCATTGAATCTCTTATTCAATCCTTGGGCACACAACAGTTCTGGAGACTAAAAATAGGAATACGCCCAGAACATGAAATAATGCGACTCAAAGCAGAAAGACTCGTATTAAAGCACATAGGAGAACAGGAAAGACACGTGCTCGAAGAAACTATTACCCTAGCAACACAACATCTTTTTCAAGAATTTAAAATTCCCTACCCTTCACACGTTATCACGCCCCTTTAAAACAGAAGACGTACGAGATTTTATTGACACTTATTTCTCAGAGTGGTTAAATAGGCTCAGTTCATAGGAAGGGGTGAGCAAACGTGCGGGCACTAAGACTGGTAGCGCCTACTCTCATACTTCTTCTCACTACTGGTTTTTCCGTTACAGCCCAAGACCTTCTTAGCCCAAGAGACAAGATATATCAGTGCACCTACCTTCTCTACCTTGATAATGAGGATAACCCACGCGGAAGTGCATGGATTATCAACACAAAAAATAAAAAGAAAACGATAGCTATTACCGCAGCCCATTGCGTTCTGGGTAATAAAAAACAAGGGTGGAAAATAAGACATCCCGCATGGAAACCAGAAGAACATATCCCTATGTATGTGGTGGGTTACAACGAACAGAGAGATGTGGCTATTCTCGCATACACACATGCCGGTGGATATCCAGGACTAGATCTGAGCACACGAACTCCAAATTATGGTGAGATGGTAACATGCATTATTAACGGGGCGGATTATCCGCATCACTCCATAAGAACACGATACTACCTCACAACAAAACGAACTACCATAACTGGACTTTCAAAAAGAGAACGTGAATATAACATTTTTCTCGGGCAGGCTGTACCAGGAACATCAGGATCCCCGATTTTAAATAGAAAAGGGGATGTCATCGGAATAACCATTGCTTTACAAAAATTCATAACCGAAGAAAAAACATACGAAATTTCGCTCGGAATATCAGCAAGATATATATTATATACCCTCCGAGACTATGGATTTAATATCTAAAAAAATAAACAGGGATCGTCGTCCCTGTTTTTTGTTATAATCCTCTCTCACCCCCAAACACAAGGCTGTATGCAGCAACACCAAACGCTACCGCGACATTCAAAGATTCCTTCGCCCCAACCATGGGAATTTCAAGAACCACATCCACACGTTTTAGGAGAGAAGGAGACAGCCCCCTGACTTCATTCCCTATTATGAGGATCAATTTTTCTTGAGAAACAGGTGGTACGTACGCAAACAGATCTTTCGCCTGCGGAGATTGTTCAATACCAACAATAAAAAAACCTTCTCGTTTTAAATCCTCTATGAGTCTCCACGTAGTAAAATATTTTTTCCACGCGATGCTTTTTTCTGCACCCAATGCAGTCTTTGCAAAGTCTGGTAACAAAGTACCAAACCTATCTACCGGAGTTGGTGTTATACCACACACATAAATCTTATCTGCCCCCACCGCGTCCGCCGTCCGAAAAATAGATCCCACATTGTGCACACTCCGAATATTGTCCAAAATTACTCTCATCTGGCGATTGTAACAATTAAAGGAAAAAAGAAAAGCCCATATATAGGCTTTGTATAAACTACGCCTTTCCAAACCACCTTACAAGCACTTCTTCGAACGGTTGCCAAATATCAACCTTGTAAAATCCATCACGTGACACAGACCCTACAAGCACACCATCTGTCGGCTCAAGCAGCTTGTCACAGCACTCTGGGCGAATGCGCCCAAGACGACCATAGGGCTCGAAGGCGTAAAACCGATACCGCCACTCTCCAGCAACAAGGACCTTATAGACATCACTCTGGTGTGCCACGCCCGCTTCTTTTTCAATCGTTCCACACACAACACACATCCGTTGCCCTGAATATCCATCATCGTAATCATAAGAGTAGCTCCCTTTATACCCAGAAAATCCAATAAGAAACTGGTGTTTACAAGCCCTCTGAAGGCGCTCAATAAGAGCACGTTTCTCCTCTCCGGCAAGTCGCGCCTCTTTCTTTGTAGAATCATCTGATCGTTCTTTTTGGGCCAACACAACAATCTTCTCACGAAGTGTAAGAGCCTCTTTAGGAATTCCTCTCTTCAAAAGCTCCGTCTTACGGAGGTTGTTCATATCATCTACTAGAGCAGAGATCTTTTTGTCGCATTGTTCTCGTTCTTGTTCCAATTTTTTAATTAATGCCCCAAGCCTATTCCCGGCAACCTTCTTACTCTTTAATTTTTCCTGAATAGCGCTTTCCATGTCTCGCAACCCACTCTTCTGATCTTGTGCCACAACAGACTCCCCCTACAACAATGTACTGAACCCGTTATATCAGAGCAATAAGAAAAATCAAGAGTGTGGCGAAGGTGTGTCTTTCGCTGCAACATCACCAATTTCATTACGTTCAAGCGATTGTCCTTCCTTTTCAATGAGTTGCGCTGAATAAGTGATCCGATCAACTTCAGCTCCAGAAGAATTATAAAGTACTAACACAACATCCCCATCATCCCCGTTAGGTAAAGATTTTGAGCGCCTTACATCAGCAGAAATCCCACCAAAGTGTATCGGGTTGTAATTATTCAACCCAACTAGAAGGTGCTCCTGCGCACCAAGAGTCGTTGTATCCAAGGAAGACTCACCAAACACAGCTAGCACTGTCGTAGAAGCACCTTTGGTATATTTCATGCCCCATCCAAAAAGATCAACTTCGACTGTCGAAGAATTGTAAAGTTCTATAAACTCTTTACCGACATCACTCCCTTCTGCATCAAATAAAATCTCACGAATAAAAACTGCGACACCAGAATTTGATTCAAAGGAACCTAAAGTCACCTCTTGGGTTGAAGGTGTTGTCAAAGGATTATTCAGAACAATCTCATCACTACTCGTTGAAATTCCAATAGTTGATGACGCGCTACCCAAAAGTGCCACCAATTCAGAACTTGTCGCAACACCAAACCCCAAAACACCCTCGGTGGTGCTAGCAATACTTTCCACAACGAGTGTGGGAGTCGAATTCTCACGCCTCGGTGTACCAAAAATTCGACTTACAGAGTCAATATCCCCGTTATACAAACCATACGTGTTCTCTAACCTTAACTCTATACTTCTGCGCTCAATATTTTTTGATGGCAAAACAAAATCAGTCTGAAAATTTATTCGGTCTAATAATACACACGATGCATCAAAAAGCTCAACCACACCCGCTTCGTCGTGAAGTGCGCCCTTGTAGATCTTATCTGCGAAA
>CAYLXU010000031.1:0-10161 GCA_964388055.1 uncultured Candidatus Saccharibacteria bacterium
TTAATCTGGATAGAAGGTTTGGTGATTGGGGGTTTGTGATGTCGTAAATCACAAAATCGTTTCCTATTCCCACGAAAAGGGTAAACGGGTCTTTTGCGAACGTGGTCAGTCCTGGTTCCGTACCTTGATCGTTAATTGTAGTGAGTAGCTGCGGGGAAGATGGATTAGAAATGTCATATATGCTGATTTCTCCGGTTGTCTTAGAAGATGCGACATACGCCCGGCCGTTATCCACATAAATGTCGTTTACGTCAGATCCGATTTCAATTGAGTTTATGAAGGTTGGGTTGAGCGGGTTGGATATGCTAAAGATTTGTAACTCGTTCCCAGAAGATTGGAGTGATCCAATGAGCACAATTTCATCTAACGCAAAAACACTTTTACCATCTTCGGACACCCCTTGCATACTTTTGTTTGCCACAAGAGTTGGGTTTGAAGGGTTGCTTACGTCTATAACCTGGAGTTGTGAAGTTCCCTTGCCCGCAACATACGCATAGTTTCCCCTGATTGAGATTGATTCAAGTCCTGCTCCAGTGTTGATGCTTGCAAGTTTGGTGGGGGAATTGGGGTTGCTTACATCAATACTGAAAAAATCATCTTTTGCTGCCGCGGATGCTTTGGCTGTCATGAAGATCACGAGATTTTTTATGTCAATATCCGTTCCTTCGTTACCTGGGCCGAGATCGGTTGTTCCCAGCGTCTTCGGGTTTGCCCAGTTTCCTGATGGGCTGCTTCCAGGACCTGTTCCGTCATCTCCCGCGACAATTTTCCAATTAGTAATAATGGTAACTAGTTCAACGTTTTGTGGTCGGAGAGGGTCGGTTGTCCACGAAACACGGCTTGTAACCTGTTTTTTATTATCAGAAATGTTTTGGACGACGATCTCCTTTAAAAATATATTTTCTGTTGATGAGCTTGAGGTAATTGCTGAAAAGTTGTTTTCTGCTGCTGCGCGTGTCTCTTCGAGCATGATTTTTGCGAGATATGTTGCCTTGCTATTTAGTTGTGTGTACACCACCCCTGATTGATTTTGGAAGGCAACAATAATAATTGCGCTAAGGCCAAGAAGAAGCACGCTGAGCGCTATAAGTGTTTCGAGGATACTTTGCCCGCGTGAGTGGTGTTGTATTGTGTGCATGGTATGCCTATGAATCTATTTGCCCTGCCGTGTTTATAGAAATTGTAAGAGAGTGAGAGTTGTTGCTTAGTGTGATAAGACCATTTGTGTTTCCATTTCCATTTAGTTGCTCAAAAATAATTTCTTGCATTCCGTTTTTTGATATTTGAGATGAAGAGGGAATAATGTTGTCGTATGCGGAGTTCCGAGAGGCATACGAAGCACCCTGAAATAAAATATATGCGTTTTGTTCAATATAGACGCCATGTGGAGCCTGATTGACGTTGTTGATGGCCTGATTTCTTGCTCTTTGCAGTGTGTATACGAGAGAGTCTTTTTCTGAGGTCAGGAGATAGCGTCGATAGGCTTGTGAATCGGTAAGCGGGATGATGGCAAGAAGTAAGAGAGAGATGCCAAGCACAATCGTGACTTCGAGGAGGGTAACTCCCGGAGAGGTTTTTGGGACGCGCATGTTAATGGATGGCCTGAGTTACCTGATAAATGGGAGTGATAATAGAAAGCGCGACAAAGGCAACAACACCTCCCATCATGAGAAGGAGGAGAGGTTCAAGAATGCTCGAGAGGTTGCGAACCATTTCATCGAGCTCGCTTTCATAGAAGTCTGCGAGGTAGAAAAGATTTGTGGCGAGATTTCCTGTTCTTTCTCCGACCTCGATCATTCGACTGAGGGTGGAGGGAAAGAGTCTTGGATTTTGTTCTAGATATATATAGAGAAATTCTCCACGTTTTACTCTTTCGGCAATTTCCTCAAGCGCTCGACGATGGGGAAGACTTGGAATGATTCGGGTAGTAATAGTAATTGCTTCGATAATTTTTATGCCGCTTTGGAGAAGAAAGGCGAGTGTTCGTGCAAATAGTGCGATATTGAAATACAGCGAAACGGTTCCTGCGACAGGGATGAGGAATAGTATGGTTTGATATGCATACTTTACAGGACGGAATTGTAGAAGAATGGCAACGAGTATAAGCATTAAAACACTTCCTACTCCGATAAGGATATAGTGTACGTGTATAAAATTGGTTATTGCTATCAGGGCTTTTGTCGTAGCAGGAAGTTCTGCTCCTAGGCTTGTAAATATTGGAATTATTTTTGGAAGTACTATAAAAATGAGAGCGGCGCTTACGCCGAGTGTGGCAAGGAGAATGATAATGGGATATACAAGCGCAGATGTTATTTTCGAGTATAATTCTTGGCTTTTTTTAAGTTCTGCCGCAAGATGCTCGAGGTTCTCTACGAGCGATCCGCTTACTTCTCCTATTTTGATAATATTGATAAAAAGTTCCCCAAAAACATGTTTAAATTTTTCAAGAGACATGGAAAGTGATTGGCCATTCTCTAAATCCATAATCACTGTATTAAGTAGTGCGGCAAACCCTCTGCTTTTCACTTGGCGTTGAATTACTTTAATACTTTCCACTAGAGGCATCCCTGATCTTGCCATCATGGAAAGATGTTTCGCAAAGAGGATACGATCTGCAAGTGAGATCCTGAAAAAGAACGAAGAGAATGATGTGGGGTTTTGTTTTTTATTCATGCGCAACACGTAGTATGTCTTCGACGGTTGTGATACCTTCTGCGACTTTTTTGAAGCCGTCTTGCAAGATAGTGGTCATACCCTCTTTTATTGCTATTTTTTTAATCTCAGCGGCTGATGCCCGTGCAATAATGGCAACCCTTATTGCGTCCGTGACCTCAAGTACTTCGTGTATGGGCATTCTCCCTACATATCCGCTTCCTTCACATTCTTCACACCCCTTTCCATAAAAGATTTTTTGTGGAATGGGTGTGCCTGCGGGGAGGTTGATTTTGAATAGTTCTAACTCTTCAGGTGTGGTGGGGCGTGGGGTTTTACAGTGTGGGCAGATCGTGCGGATAAGTCTTTGGCCGATGGCCACATTTACGGTTGAGGCGATGAGAAAGGGTTCTATGTTCATGTCTAGTAAGCGAGGGAGTGTGGTTGCGGCATCATTTGTGTGAAGCGTGGAGAGAAGAAGGTGTCCTGTAAGCGCTGCGTTTACCGCAATCCCTGCCGTTTCTTCATCTCTAATTTCTCCCACCATGACGATGTTGGGATCTTGACGGAGAATGGCTCTGAGGCCATTTGCAAATGTAAGGCCCGTTTGTGCGTTTACTTGGATTTGATCTACATTTTCCAACGAAAACTCTATTGGGTCTTCAATCGTAATTATGCTTACGGATGGTTTGTTAAGCTCTTTAAGTATGGTGTAGAGTGTGGTTGTTTTTCCGGATCCTGTGGGGCCTGTTGCAAGGATCATCCCATAGGGTCTTGCGATACCTTTTTTAACTACTCTGAGGTCTCGTTCAGAGAACCCCACGGTATCAAGTGTAAATAATTGGCCTTGCTCTACAAGCAGGCGAAGTACTGCATTTTCTTCGTGGTAGGTGGGGACAAGGGAGACGCGAATGTCGAATGATTTGCCGTCTCGTGTTTTAAATTTAATGCGTCCATCTTGTGCGGCTTGGTGTTCATCGGTTCGCAGCCCTGCGAGAACTTTAAGGCGGCTTATGATTTCAGGTTGTATGGCCTTGGGAAAGGTAAAGGTATGGTACATGATCCCATCGATACGAAGTCGTATGTTTACATCTTTTTCCGATGGGTCAATATGAATGTCAGACGCTCGAGACTCATACGCATATTGAATGAGCGCGTCGACGAGCTTGATGATGGAGATCTCGTTTTCCTGTTTTAAGAGCTCCTGTTCTATAATATTTTTTGATGTCTCTTCGTTTGCCATACCAATTTTGTTTTACGAATGAAATGAGTACGTACAAAATTGAGTACCCTGAGTCAGATCGGAGGGTATACAGTTTATTATAACACACCACATTCGTGGTGTGTTTACGGTGTTGGGGCCCGTGCTATTTGTGGCGGGGAAAGAGTCCGTATGCTGATATTTCTTCGAGTGTGGTAATTCCTTGGGAAACCTTATTGAGTCCGTCCTGAAGCATGGTCGTCATTCCTTCAGTTACCGCAATTTTTTTAATCTTGGCTGCAGGAGCTCTTGCAACGATTGCTTGGCGTATTGAATCTGAGATTTCCATAACCTCTTGTACCGTGATTCTTCCTTTATATCCATCTTTGCATTTGCGACAGCCGGTTCCATAGTAGAGTTGTTTAGGGGCAAGAAGTCCTGGTGGGAGATTTGTTCTAAGAATACGGGCTTCTTCTGCAGAGAGGGCTCGGTCTGTTTTGCATGCTTCACAGATTTTTCGGACGAGTCGTTGCCCAACGGCGATATTTACGGTTGAGGCGATGAGAAAGGGTTCTACCTTCATATCCAACAGGCGTGGTAGTGTCGTCGGGGCATCGTTTGTGTGAAGCGTGGAGAGAAGAAGGTGTCCTGTAAGTGCTGCATTTACTGCGATTCTAGCCGTTTCTTCATCTCTAATTTCTCCCACCATGATGATGTTGGGATCTTGGCGGAGGATTGAGCGAAGTCCGTTTGCAAAAGTAAGACCGGTTTGATTATTTACTTGGATTTGATCTACATGTTCTAGTGAAAATTCAATAGGATCTTCTATTGTGATGATGGTTACGGATGGTTTGTTAAGCTCTTTAAGTATCGTGTAGAGCGTGGTTGTTTTTCCGGATCCTGTGGGGCCTGTTGCAAGGACCATACCGTGAGGTTCCATGATGGCGTTGTATAGTTTTTCCATGTCTCTCTCTGAAAATCCGAGTGTAGTAAGAGTGAATGATTGACCCTGTTCTACCAGCAGGCGTAGTACCGCGTTTTCTTCATGGTATGTGGGGACTATGGAAAGACGGATGTCAAAAATTTTTTCATCTTTTGTTTTAAATTTAAAACGCCCGTCTTGTGCGGCTAGGTGTTCATCGGTACGAAGATCTGCGAGAACTTTAAGGCGGCGTATGATTTCAGATTGAATTCCCTTTGGAAATACGAAAGCCGAGTGCATTGCTCCATCTATTCTGAGGCGAATAGCGAGGTCTTTTTCCGAGGGGTCAATATGAATGTCAGACGCTCGAGACTCATACGCATATTGAATGAGCGCGTCGACGAGCTTGATGATGGAGATGGAGTGTGTTGGACGTGCGGCTTCCTGTTCAATAAGGTCGCGTAAGATGTCGATATCATCCATGAAAAAATATAGGATATTATATATCTCATTATAGCAAGGGGTATCTTAGTGTCTATGCACAGAGTGTAACTATGCTCAAGGATTTTAAAAAAGAAATGCCGCTTTAAAAGCGGCTTTTTGTTTTTTGATAGGTGAGTTTCAGGGTTTCCCAGCTACCATCCTTTGTAAGATATTCAATAGTTTTGATTCCATACTTCATTGCAAGTGCTAGACATTTCGGACATGGTCTCGAGAGGAGGTGGTTGTTGTTTTTGGAATAACGTCCGGCGACGGTAAGTGTTGCTCCTCGCAACCTTCTGCGATTTGCCCTGCTTATCGCATGCGCCTCAGCGTGCTTTCCCTCGCCAGTAATTTCGCCGTCAACAATTCCATGGTTCCACCCCCATGCGAAAATTCCATGATTGTCACTCAAGACTGCGGCCATTTGCTTATTGCATGCTTCATTTTTGCACGTTCTAGGACGATCAAGGAGGTCAAGCGCAAGTTCGCGCGTTGTCCTTTTTGTGTTCACTCTCACCAACCCTTTCCTGTGAGCTGGAAATACTATACCACTTTGTTTATCAAAACACAAGAGTTTTTGTTCGATGCATTGACTATTTTTTATAAATGTGCTATGAATTACTTGGTTCCTTGAACCTACTTTGGGAAAGGAGGCTCTGCTCATGCAGGGGCTCAAGTTTCGTGGAAGGCCGCCGATCCGCTTGGCGGACACAGTGAAAGATGTTGTAACGCTGGAGAATCCGTATGCGGCAACCATTATGGATCGTAGTGCTTCTGTTGACGAAGAATTTGTTCGGGCAATCATCGAACGATCGGTGTTTTCGTGGGAGGGGCGTAATCCCGCTCCGGCACTCGATGAAAACGGTGTCTTTCAGGGTACTGATCTCGATTTGCTTTCTTTTCTCGTGCCGATGGCGATGCGTGGAGCAATCATTGAGATTCCGCATTATGTAAGCCGTCGTCAGAAGGTAACTGTTGCAAATGAGAGGAAGATTGGGGCTAACCAGTTTGGTCCCATTGTCGGACTTATTTCGAACAAGGATGTGTTTTCTTTCTCGGTGCGTCTTTGGGACCACACCATCGTAGTTACTGATCCAGTTTCTGGAAAACAGTCAATCGGTGATTATAGAAATTACATGATCGTTGATATCGATGGTACGTGGTATGACGGATGGGACAAGATCGTGTTTGATCCTACGGCGGAAGAGAATGCGTTTCTCACTGAGAAAGGGCTTTGGACTGGGAATACTGTTTTTTTCAAGTATTACGTTCATCCGAACAGATGGCAGAGTGTATATGGAGCTCCGTACCTGCTTCTCAAGATGCTCATTTCGCGTCTGGATGATGAGGCGAAGTTTTATCGAGGAGAGATGAAGCGTCTTGAGGGACTTGGCTTCTCGCTTCCTGACGGGGAAAAGAGTGTGTATGTCCCACCGACTTCTGTGGGCGAGACAAAGACTGTGAAGGTGAAGACAATGGAAGTGGAGCTGGATACCCCTGAATTCCGTGGCGCATATACTCCTGTCGATAATTCGCAGGAGGGGCTCGTTGAAGCGTATCGGCGCCAGAAGCTTCTTACGTGGACTTTGAAGCCACGGGCACAGTTCGTTGTTCGGGCAGATGAGGCCGCATTTATGAAATATGGTGAGGGACGCATTGCGCCGTGGATGGGGACGCGGACGTGGCAGTCCGGCTTCCGTCTTCCTAGGGGGCGTATTGATTGGGATCTGATGAGGCTTTCAAACGAGTGTGCTCTCCGTAAGCGTGTTCACGAGAAGAGCGAGCGAGTTTCCGCTGAGTAGGCTTAATTAAGCTAAATACCCGCAGTTGCGGGTCTTTTGTTTTTTTGGGAAGCTGAAATATTGCTATATTGACTTCTTTCCATTTTCAATCTAATATATCCACGGGTCATTCCCACAACACATAGGCAAGGAAGGGGAGAAAAGAATGGTTGGCAATGAAACGAAAGAAGTTGTTTTTTCCTTTGATACCACAGGGTCTATGTATCCCTGTCTTACTCAGGTGCGTCGTCGTGTCGAGGAAACGATTCGTCGTCTTTTTGCAGAGGATCCAAATATGAGAATTGGTCTTATCGCGCACGGGGATTATTGCGACGAACGGAGTTCGTATGTGACAAAAACACATCCGCTGTCGAGGGACGTTGAGAGTCTTTGCAGTTTTGTTCGGACCGTTGAACCTACAGGCGGTGGCGACGCCCCCGAGTGTTATGAGCTCGTGTTGCACGAAGCTCGGTCCCTTGGTTGGACAGACGCAAAGGCGAAGGTTCTTGTTTTGATTGGAGACGATATCCCGCATGGTCCGCACGAGCGTCAGAATAAGAAGAAGCT
The DNA here is from genome assembly GCA_964388055.1 of uncultured Candidatus Saccharibacteria bacterium. Lineage (GTDB taxonomy): Bacteria > Patescibacteriota > Minisyncoccia > UBA6257 > JACRHW01 > CAYLXU01. The sequence goes on from CAYLXU010000031.1 coordinate 7,607, forward strand.
TGATTGGAGAAATGAGTTGGCGCTTCTCCTTAAGATGGGTGTAAGCGTATATGGTGTGCAGGCATTGAACAGGAGACACGCTACTCATTTTTATGAGGAAATTGCACGGGTTACCGGTGGATACCACCTCTCCCTTGATCAATTTTCAAGTGTAATCGATTTGCTTACCGCCATTTGTTATCGCCAGATGGGGTCTGAACAACTTCAGCAGTTTGAGTTGGAGGTAGAAAGAAGCGGACGCATGGATCGCAGTTTGGATGCGGCATTTGCAACCCTTTCTGGGCGGGTAAAACCTAAGGCCGTATTCTCTGTTCCAACCTCACTCGAAGCTGTTCCTGCAGGACGTTTCCAGATGCTTTCGGTTGAGAGGGATCAACCTATCAGAGAATTTGTTGAGGCAAACGGTCTTGTTTTTCAGAAGGGGCGAGGATTTTATGAGTTTACAAAAACTGAAACTATCCAAGGGGGTAAGGAGGTTGTTCTTGTCCATCGTGTAACGGGGGACAAGTTCTCCGGGGCTAAGGCGAGGGAGATGATCGGTGCTCCTCCAGGAGAAAAGGTTCGTATCAAGCCTACGCTGCTTACAGATTATATCGTTTTTGTTCAGAGCACTTCGTATAATCGCAAGCTTGAGGGCGGAACACGATTTCTCTATGAGGTAGACATGGATCGTTAATCAGGAAAGGTAATGGTCGTGAAATTTTCACGGCCTTTTAATTTTTAAAAGGATCCTTGAAGTTTTGAGTAATTGTAGTATAATATAAAAACAATTTGACCGCGGGGGAGTGAAACGGATATCTATATATCACATCAGGCTCATAACCTGGGAATAGTGGGTTCGACTCCCACCCCCGCAACACAAAGAAAAGCCCCCGATTTTGTCAGGGTATTTTTATTGATAGGGATGAGAGATTGGAACTTCTATCTCAAGGCAATTTTTTGTGGGCTACTATACAGGTGGTTTTTACTGCATAAAAAATCGTCATTGTATGACGACCTTTATTTTATGCGGCAACGAATTTTCCAGTTACCTCTACTTTCACTGGATATCCCTGAAACGTTTCTGGAATCTGTAGACGAGATTTGGGAATTTTTTTCTCGAGGAAAATAGTAAGTACTGGTACTTCATTGGACTCCCCGAATCCACAACCGCATATATAATTCCCCAATTCAAGTTCGTTAACTACATATTGAATGAGCCTTTCTTGTATCACGTCCATTTTGAATCTTTGATACGCTTTTTTGTAAGTATCTTCATCAAGACCCTGACACGTCCATCCTGGAGAATACTCAAGATTTTTGAGAACCTCCTCCGCAATTTCAAGAAGGGGTTTATCCTCTCTTCCTTGACGTTCGAGTTCCCATGATACTTCGCGAGCAATAAGAGCTAAAGAAAGATTGAGTGGGTTAAACCTACTCAACGCGTTACGCAAATAGTTTTCAAGATAGCTACGAGCCATCTTTCTGCGCCAAGAGTATCGAGCCTTCTTTTTCATTATGAAGGGGGCTTCCTCCTTTGAATGAACTGTAATTAAAGTAGCATAGAAGATATTGAGTAATCAATACGTGTCAAGTTATCCATGGCCTAAACCGTTTTACAAAACCAAGGATTTGATGCCAATTCTCTCTCACCCACAAAACATATTTACTACGAATGCCCCAAATGTTTCTATTGACTTTTAACTTATATCGTGGTATCTTCAAAGAAGCACTTTTGGAGGCGTGAAAAATGGTTATCGACAAAAATTCCTATGTGGTAGTTCGGCGTGCTAATGGCACGAGAGAGGTTTTGGGTCCTTTCAACGGAACTCCTGACTCTGTGGTGTTTGCACGGCGCCGCTATGCTCAGATGACGGATGATGAAGCGAAAGCGGCCATCAGACGAATCATCGAAAGCTCTACGGATGACCAAGGGGCGGAGCAAAGGCTTTGGGATGAACTGGGTCTTGAGGGAGTCGCATTTGTGACCCATCGAATTTCCAAGTGTGGTTCGATCATGACAATGTGCATGTTCACCGCTCATGGTCCACGTGGAAACATTATCCAGGGATAGGGAAAAAGACAAGGCTTATCATGGCCTTGTTTTCTTATTGTGAGATATAGTGAAACGCACCGTGGGGTAAACTATTTCCAATTTTTCACCTTCCAAACACAAAACTTGCACCGATTCCACGAAACAAATTCCTCGTATCTTCAAGCCCCCGCAACAAAAGAAAACGGAGTGCCCCTTGTGGGTATTTTGTTTTTCTTTATTGTTGGCGTGGGCAGCAAGCAAATCTATTTGCCTGCTACTGTTGCTTTTGAAATTTTTTAAATCACGATAGGTATAGTGGAACTGACTGTTGAAAAAGCAAGAATTTATTTCTTTTTGTTATGTTTACATCGCAAGCACATTCCTTTATACTTTTCTTGTCAACGAAGACAATATAGGGCGAAAGCTATATTTACATACACAATTAGTTTAATGCTTCCCTAGAAATTTTTAAGGCGGCTTTCTTTACAGTATGGTTCATATGAGGTCGTTTCCCGATTTGGTACCCGAAAGAAAAAAGGAA
>CAYLXU010000032.1:0-9846 GCA_964388055.1 uncultured Candidatus Saccharibacteria bacterium
TTTTGTTTGCCGGTGTTTTACTTGCGTAGGCCCCACCTCTTCCCATTCCGAACAGAGTCGTGAAAATACGCAAGCTCGATGATACTATCTGCTTCGGTGGAGGGGAAAGTAGAGTATGCCGGCATACAAAAGTACTGGTGTTTTTTTATTGTATATATAAAATTAAAAAAACCGAGATTGTCTCGGTCTTTATTTTTATTGTCTTAGGAGCTGTTCCGTTGTGACGTCTGGATCTCTCGGTTTTGTGACACCTACTAGGCGAGTCTCAAGACTCAACCCTTTTTGTGTGCCAAGGTTTTTTAGATTGTTTGCCCACTTTTGAGCAACACGTTTGCCTCGAAAAGGTCCATATAGGGCTTCTTCCTGTTCGTTTATTGTTACACCAACGAGCATTGGCATCACCTCCTTGGTCTATTATAAATACCACTATAATATGCACATGTCAATACAAAATAACATTGACAAATTTTATGATTCTTGATATAAAGATAATGCCGGTTATGAGTGAATTGTGATTGTCTTCGGGCAGTCTTCTTTTTAAAAAATCTCGCCGGCCTTTTTCTTTTTAAAAGCGCTATGCGCGTTTTTTATTTTTTGTGTATAATGAGGACACAGCCTCAAAATGAATCGTGCAACCAAACAACTTGTTATCGGATCAATTTATATGACAATCTTTGGGTTGTTTATGTTTGGTGCGTATTGGAACTGGTTCAAGCCAATTCCGACTTGTTTTGATACAAGGCAGAATCAGAATGAAACAGGTGTAGATTGTGGAGGGGTTTGTATATCTTGCGCACTGAAATATCCAAAGGCGCTTGAGGTGGTTTCCAAAAAGATTCTTCCTGTTGCCGCATCACGGAGTGATGTGCTTGTGCAGATTAAAAATCCAAATTTGACCGTTGGTGCAGGAGTGATTGAGTACCATATTGCATTGCGGGGACATGTAAATGAGCTTTTGGAGGAACGTGACGGTACTACGTTTGTGTATCCGGGAAAATTAAAATATGTATATGAATCCGGGTTTGGTGTGGGGGCGACAAACGTAAGCAGTATTGAATTTAAAGTGATCAACGCCGAATTTCTGCCCGAGGAACAGTTTTACTTCAAGGACCTAATTGCCTCGAACGTGCGGCTCGAAAAGCAGGGGGGTTCGTTTCGAATCATCGGAACAGCACGTAATAATGGAGATCTCACCTTGGATGAGCTTTATGTAACAGGTTTGGTTTTTGATCACAACAAGAGGAATGTTGTTGCTGTTTCAAAGACCCTTTTGAGAACGATTTTGGGGAGAGAACAGCGATTTTTTGAGATATCATTTCCAGAATCGCTCCTGCAGTTCGTTCCACTCACGGAGGGAGAACCTGTGGAGATAGAACTTGCCGCTCCTCCCTTGCAGAGGTAGGGGATGGTAGGATCAGAAGTTATTTTTAGAAAAACCCTCCTTGTGGAGGGCTTTGTTTTGTGTGGTATCTTTCAGAACCGGTGGGGACATGCTATATACTAGATACCGAGGTATGTTTCTTACATTACGAAAAATGGATTGGTGGATAATGGCTGCGGTGGGTTATTTTGTCGCGGTAAGTATTCTTATGTTGCGAAGTCTTCCAGGGGAACAGGGGGTTTCTTTTTTTACCAAACAGATCATTTGGGTTACGTTGGGGGTTAGTATTTTGTTTTTTATTTCAACTATTGATTGGCGTGCCATTTTTGAGAGTCAAATTTTTGTTGTGGTATTTTATTGTGTTTCTGTTTTGCTTGTTGTAGGTGTTTTGTTTTTTGGTAGCAGGGTTAAGGGGGCTTCGGCCTGGTTTGAGTTTGGAGGGTTTAGTGTTCAACCCTCTGAAATCGCGAAACTGGGGATTATGCTTATTTTGGCACGATATTTTTCGAGGCGTCATTCTGATATTTGGCAGCTTAGTTATGTGCTCGTGCCAACATTGTATGTAGCGGGTATTATCGTCCCTGTATTTTTGCAGCCGGATTTTGGATCAGTTGTCGTTATATTCGGTATGTTTTCCTTGCTTCTTCTTTTTCTTGGGTTGCGAAAGAGACATGCCATAGTTGGCGTTGCAATCATACTCGTATTACTCGTTGTTGCCTGGTTTGGGCTCTTAAAAACATATCAAAAGGAGCGAATACTTACCTTTTTTGATCCTTCTCGAGATGTGCTTGGAGCCGGATATAATGCCTTGCAGGCAAAGGTTGCTGTTGGTTCGAGTGGTTTTTGGGGGAAGGGGCTTGGTCAAGGAACACAAACCCAGATGCGTTTTTTGCCAGAGGCAAGAACTGATTTTATTTTTGCTGCATACACTGAGGAGTTTGGATTGTTCGGTGCGTTGTTGCTTCTCGGGGCTTTTGGGGTGTTTCTTTGGAGGTTATCATATATAGCGGAACGCGCTCCAAATAATTTTTCTAAAATCTTCGTTCTTATCTTTTTGCTTAAAATATATATTGAAATGACGGTGAATATAGGAGGAAATATAGGACTTTTGCCCATTACAGGAATAGCGCTCCCGTTTGTGAGTTACGGCGGATCAAATTTAATGGTAAACTGTGTTGCGCTAGGCATTATTCAAAGCATTTATATTCGATCGCGCGTTGCTTAGAATATGAAGAGGTTTTTTGTTTCTTTTGTGTGTTTAATTGTGGTCGCTGTAAGTGGGGTGGGTCTTTTTTATTTTTTACCGCCGTCTTCCTTTTCAGAGGCAATTACGGTTACTGTTTTCAAGGGAGATACGTTGGGGAAGGTTGCAGATACGCTCCAAAAAAGGGGGGGTATTCGTTCTGCGAGAGTTTTTGTTATGTATACAACACTTCTTGGAAGGCATAAGAGTATACAACCAGGCATTTATGAAGTGGTGCCTGGCAGTACTTTAGGAGCCATTTTGGATACACTAACCGAGGGCCCAGAGAAGAAAAGGATAACTATTCGTGAGGGGATAACCGTGCAGGAAATTGACGCATTGCTTTCCTCCGAGCGTATCATAGAGCAAGGTTCGCTTATAAGTTTTGTACCTGATGGCGATGTAAAAGAGGTGCTTCTTAGCTATGGTTTTCTTGAACGAAAAGGGAAATATCTTTTAGAGGCATTTTTGTTTCCAGATACGTATTATTTTATCCAAGGTAGTAGTGTGGATGGAGTGGTTGCCCAGATGGTAGAAAACTTTGAAAAAAGAGTAGGCAAAGAACTTACCGCGTTTAATAGTAGTGAGAAATATAAAAGGATTATAGTGGCTTCACTCATCGAGAGAGAGGTTGCTAATGAATACGAAAGGGGTTTGGTAAGCGACATCATTTGGAAACGTCTTGAAGCAGATATGCCTCTCCAAATAGATGCCTCCATTGCGTACGGTGTGTGTGTCGTGTATGGAGAATGTAACCGTATGTTGCGAAAAGATGATTTTTTACGGGATATGGGATATAATACGTACACCAGAAAGGGCTTACCTCCTGGACCGATTGGTAGTTTTAGCATAAGCGCCTTGCGTGCTGCGCTTTCTCCCACCAAGTCTCCTTACTGGTATTATCTCTCAACACCAGACGGAAGGACCTTTTTTTCAAAGACGTTTGAAGAGCATGATGAGTTACGTGGGAGATACCTCAAAAATCGTTTTTAATTTTTAAATCTCTTGACTAAAACCGAAATATAAGTACGGGGTTGACTTTTTTTACAAAGGATATATAATTAACTTCACTGTGCAAAAAGCCTTAAAAATGACGTGTTAGGTGATTTTGTTTTTTGCAAACTTTTTTGTTTTTTAATAAAAATCAACTTTTAAACATCATCCCCAATGTTTACAAAAACTAAGGTTTTTTCTCGCTATCAGAAACCAGCTTTGCAGATCCCAGACTTGATTGAGGTGCAGAAGAATTCTTTTAGCTGGTTTATTAGTGAGGGACTTCAGGAGCTTTTTGATGAAATTTCTCCTGTAAAAGACTACACCGGTAAAGATCTCGAGCTCTCTGTTACCGGTTATTATTTTGATGAGCCAAAATTTTCTGAGGAAGAAGCGCATGAGCGCGACTTATCATTTGAGGCGCCTCTTCGAGTGAAGATGCGCCTTTTGAATAAGCGAACAAAGGAAGTTCGTGAACAGGAGGTATATTTTGGAGATATTCCTTTAATGACCGAGCGCGGTACGTTTATTATTAACGGGGTAGAGCGTGTCGTGGTGTCTCAGCTTATTCGTTCAAGTGGAATCTATTTTACTGCGAAAGTGTTCCGAGGGGAAAAGCTTTTTGGAGCAAAAATAATTCCAAGCAGAGGGGTTTGGATTGAATTCGAAACAGAGCCAGACCATGGACTTATTATTAAAATCGACCGCAAGCGCAAAATATCCGCAACGGCTTTGTTGCGTATTTTTGGACTTGAAGGAAATGAAGAGATTGAAAGAGCATTTGCAGGGGTAACTGATGAAAAGGAGTTATTGAAGAAAACACTCGCAAAGGATCCTTCGAAAGACAAGGTGGAGGCGTATGTTGAGATCTATAAGCGTGTGCGTCCAGGGGATTTGGCGACTCCAGAAAATGCCCAGGCCTTTGTGGATGCAATGTTTTTCCGCGCAGACCGATACGATCTGTCTTCAGCGGGAAGATTTAAGATGAATAGTCGTCTTGCAATAGAGGGAGAGGATAAATTACTTACTGCTGAAGATCTTGTTGCTATCATAAAGGAAATTATACAGCTCAATAATGATCCATCTGCGGATCCGGATGATATCGACCATTTGGGAAATCGACGTGTTAAGGGGGTTGGTGAATTGTTGCAAAGTCGTATGAGGGTTGGTCTCGCTCGTATGCGCAGAGTTATTCAGGATAAGATGTCTACGAGTGATATTTTTCTTGTGACACCTGCGCAATTGGTAGTACCCCGCCAGCTTATGGCTGTGGTGAAGGAGTTTTTCTCTTCTTCTCAGTTGTCGCAGTTTATGGATCAGGTGAACCCTTTGGCCGAGGTTGAGCACAAGCGCAGAATTTCCTCTATGGGCCCCGGAGGTCTTACAAGGGAGCGGGCAGGTTTCGAAGTGCGTGACGTGCACACAAGTCACTATGGACGCCTTTGTCCAATTCAGACACCAGAGGGTGGTAACGTGGGTCTTATTAACTATCTTGCTACGTACGCGCGTGTGCGACAGTTTGGTTTTATTGAAACTCCTTACCTTAAGGTAAAAGATGGAAAAGTAACAAAGGAAATTGAGTGGCTAAATGCTTATGAGGAAGAGCGGCATATCATAGCCCATGGGGGTGTGAGTTATGACGAGAATGGAAAAATTACTGAGAAAAAAGTTGCGGCAAGAATTAAGGGGCAGCCCACTATTTGCAACAGAGAGGAGGTCGAATATATCGATATTGCCTCAAACCAGCCATTCAGCATCGCTGCGTCGCTCGTTCCATTTTTGGAGCATGATGATGCGAATAGAACGCTTATGGGTGCAAACATGCAACGCCAGGCTGTTGTGTACGTGAATCCTGAAGCTCCGCTTGTAGGAACTGGAATTGAAGAAAAGGTTGCTGAAGATTCCGGATATTTGGTGAAAGCTCCCCATGATGGGGAGGTGGTAGAAGCGGATGCAGATCATGTTGTGCTTCGGGCCGAGGGTAAAAAAGACCTTTCTTATAAGATCCACCATTTTAGGAGATCGAATCAATTTACATCACTTAGCCAAAGGACGATTGTAAAGAGGGGACAGAAGGTTAAGAAGGGGCAGGTATTGGTAGATGGGCCTTCTATGCAAAATGGCGTTTTGGGTCTTGGTCAAAATCTTTTGGTTGCGTTTATGCCGTGGGGAGGAGGTAATTACGAAGATGCTATCCTTCTTTCTGAACGTGTTGTGCAAGCCGATCGTTTTAGTTCGATTCATATTGAAGAATTTTATGCTGATGTGCGCGAAACAAAGCTTGGGCCTGAAATGACAACCCCTGATATTCCAAATGTTTCGGAGGACAAACTCAGAAATCTTGATGAAGAAGGTATTATTCGTATAGGAGCAGAGGTGGGGGCTGGAGATATTCTTGTGGGAAAAGTGTCTCCTAAAGGAGAGACAGATCTTACTGCAGAAGAACGTCTTTTGCGCGCAATCTTTGGAGAGAAGGCGAGAGACGTAAAGGACACATCACTTACGCTTCCGCACGGGAAACGTGGAAGGATTGTTGGGATTCGCATCTTTTCTCGTGAACGAGGGGACAAACTTGAGCCAGGAATTATTAAGAGGATTCGAGTTGAGGTTGCCGTATTTAGAAAAGTTATGGCAGGTGATAAGCTTGCGGGACGTCACGGAAACAAAGGTGTTATTTCACGCATCGTTGCGGTAGAAGATATGCCTTATCTTGAAGATGGAACTCCTGTAGATGTTGTCTTGAACCCTCTGGGTGTGGCGTCTCGTATGAATATCGGACAGATTCTTGAGACACATCTTGGTTGGGCTGCTCATGCGAATGGCTATCGTGCCGTTGTTCCTATTTTTAGCGGGACTACGGAAGAAGACATTCGGGAAGAGCTTAAGAAGGGCGGACTCCCTGAGGATGGAAAAATGGTGTTGTTTGATGGGAGAACAGGAAGTCCTTTTGATCAGAGAGTGACGGTTGGTTACATCTATATGATGAAGCTTGATCACCTTGTGGAAGATAAGCTTCATATGCGCTCTATTGGTCCATATTCATTAATTACGCAACAACCGCTTGGTGGAAAGGCGCAACATGGAGGGCAGCGCTTTGGAGAAATGGAGGTGTGGGCTCTTGAAGGATATGGTACGGCGCATGCCTTGCAAGAAATGCTCACGATTAAATCTGATGATGTGCTCGGCCGCTCTGCGACGTATGAGTCCATCATTTATGGGGAGGAAATCAAAACGGCGAATATACCAGCTTCGTTCAATGTTCTCACAAGCGAGTTGAAGGGGCTTGGTTTTGAGGTCAATCTTCTCACGGTTCAAGAGGGGGGCGAAGAGGACGCTGCTCGCCCAAGGGCGCCTCGAGAACGCAGGAGGAAATAAAATAAATGTTGCATTAACTCATTCTTATGTTTAGAGATTTCAACGCATTACGTCTCAAGATCGCCTCTCCAGAAGAGATGCTTGCATGGTCTTATGGAGAAGTGATTAAGCCGGAAACGATTAATTATCGTACACAACGTCCAGAAAAAGATGGTCTTTTTTCTGAGCGTATTTTTGGCCCCACAAAGGACTGGGAGTGTTATTGTGGTAAATATCGTCGTATTCGTTACAAGGGGGTAGTGTGTGATAAATGTGGGGTGGAAGTAACTCGCTCTATTGTAAGAAGAGAGCGTTTTGGACACATTACTCTTGCAGCGCCCGTTGCTCATATTTGGTTTTTGAGAAGCATTCCTTCCCGTCTTGCGCTTTTATTGGGTGTTCCTGGCCAAAAGCTCGAGAAGGTTATTTATTACTCCAGCTATATTATTACGAAGGTAGATGAAGATGCGAGAAAGAAAGTTGTTGATGAGATTAACAGGGAGTTCGAAAATAAGATCAAAAAAGCGAGTGCGAAAGAGCGGACGCAGCTTGAAGATTTGAAGCGTGAGACTCTCGATGAATTGGGTGCAATTCAACCAATGAACGTAGTCTCGGAGATCGATTATTTCAATTTGAGTAGGAAGTATGGAGAAGTTTTTGAGGCGAATATTGGCGCCGAAGCTATTCGCGCCCTCCTTGAGACAATTGACTTACATTCCCTCAAAGGACAATTAGAACAAGCTTTAGATAAAACAAAAGAACTTGATAAGCGTGTTCTTCAGAGGATACGTTTGGTGAAAAATTTAATCCAGTCAGGACAGAGACCAGAATGGATGATTCTTACTGTGTTGCCTGTGATTCCACCAGATTTGAGGCCCATGGTGGCCCTTGATGGGGGAAGGTACGCGTCTTCTGATCTCAATGATCTTTATCGTCGAGTGATCAATAGAAACAATAGATTAAAGAAACTCAAAGAGCTTAAGGCGCCAGAGGTTATTATTCGCAATGAAAAGCGAATGCTTCAGGAGGCGGTAGACGCACTTATTGACAACAGTATTCGCATCAGCGGACAACAACAAATGAATGCGCAAAAGCGTCCGTTAAAGTCCCTTGCCGACATGCTTAAGGGAAAGGGTGGTAGATTTAGGCAAAACTTGTTGGGAAAACGCGTGGATTATTCAGGTCGTTCTGTTATTGTAGTTGGTCCAGAACTCAAATTGAATGAATGCGGATTACCTAAAAAGATGGCCCTAGAACTTTTTAAACCATTTGTTATTCATAAGCTTCTTGATTCCGGTATTGCAAATACCATTAAGCGTGCGAACCGTTTAGTGGAAGAGGCGCCTTCTGAGGTGTGGGCAATTCTTGAAGAGGTAATTCAAGATCGGTACGTGCTTTTGAATCGCGCCCCCACCCTCCATAGGTTAGGTATTCAGGCATTTAAACCACTTCTTATTGAAGATCTTTGCATTCGTATTCCACCCATGGTGTGTTCGGCGTTTAACGCTGACTTTGATGGTGACCAGATGGCAGTTCACTTGCCACTTACTGAGCAGGCTCAAGCTGAAGTGCGCATGTACATGGATGCGAAGAAAAACGTGTTAAAGCCAGCAACAGGAGAGCCAATTGTGTTGCCTAACCAGGACATGGTGCTCGGATGTTACTACCTTACGCGTTTGGCGGGAGCAGCCGAGGGGAAAAAGATGAAGGCGTTTAGTTCTGTAGATGAAGTAAAGTTGGCATATGGTTCTCAGGCGATTACGCTTCATGAAAAAATTCTTGTATTGCATCCCAAGCATGAGGAGGGAAAGAGTGTGCTTGAAACTACGGCAGGAAGAGTGCTCTTCAACGAGGTGCTTCCTGGTGATTATCCATTCGTTAATCGGGTACTCACAAAAGGAGAGCTAAAGAAACTCGCCATTGATCTTCAGAAGAGATATGAAAACGAGGTGTTCACTGAACTTTTAGATGCTATTAAATTCCTTGGTTTTGAATACTCAACTCGTTCAGGTATTACATGGTCAATGGGAGACTTAGAAACTCCAAAAGAAAAAGATGAGGTTGTAGCGAAGGCAGAAGCCGAGACAGAAAAGATTTGGGAGCAGTATCAAGAGGGGCTTTTGAGCGCAGAAGAAAGGAGGGTTCGTTCCGTACTTGTGTGGCAAAAGGTAAAGGCAGAGCTTTCGAAAGCTGTTCCAAAGGCTTTTGATGTGGATAATCCAATTTTTATGATTATTGATTCGGGAGCGCGCGCAAGCTGGGCCCCCGTCGAGCAGATGATCGCAATGAAAGGTCTTGTGGCAAATCCTCGCAACGAAACAATCGAGCTTCCTATCAAATCATCTTTTAAGGAGGGGTTGAACTTGTTAGAATACTTTATTTCAACACACGGTGCCCGTAAGGGTACTACAGATACTGCATTGAAGACTGCTTCTGCTGGATACCTTACTCGAAGGCTTGTAGATGTGGGACAATCAACCTTTGTAATAGAAGAAGATTGTGGTACTGATAATGGTTTGATTTTAAGCAGAAAGGAGGGGGAAGAGTTTCATTATTGGGTCAAAGATAGAGTGTTTTCACGCACTCTCCTTGAAGATGTGAAGGTGGGTAACAAAATAATTGCACGAGCCGGGACTACTGTTGGGTTAGATCTTGCGCAGAGCATAGAGGATAGTGGTGTGGAATCTGTGAAGGTGCGGTCACCACTTACCTGTAAGTCACTTTTTGGTATATGCCAACGATGTTACGGATTAGATCTTGGATACAACAAGGAAGTAGAAATGGGTACGGCCGTTGGAGTAATTGCGGCTCAGTCAATCGGAGAACCTGGAACCCAGCTTACCATGAGAACGTTCCATATCGGAGGTGTGGCCGG
>CAYLXU010000033.1:0-9685 GCA_964388055.1 uncultured Candidatus Saccharibacteria bacterium
CCACTGTTTAATATGCTCGCCATCGGCGGGACGAATTGCGACTCCTCCGGGCAATCCTTCGTCAAATATCCATTGCATCACCGGACTACCATCTTCAGGTACACGGATAACCACCACTTTTCCATTCACTTCTCCTTCCCAAAAATTAAATCGTCCATCATTAAAAAGGTACGTTGTTGGGGTAATTTCAAATTGATCAAGCCACACTGGCTGAACTATTACTCGGTATATGAGCTCAGCTGTTAGATTAATAGGTGGGGGACAGTCATCTTTGAGGATGTGACAATTATAATGGACAGCCGTTGAGCCGTATTGGAGACTGTAATATAAGGCGATGAGTATAAAAACTGATCCTATAATTTTTATTTTTCCCTTCATTGGTGTTGTTACAAATTATGAAAGTTCCTGTTGGTGGACCTGGGGGGAATCGGACCCCCGCCTCCGCAATGCGAATGCGATGTAATACCACTTTACTACAGGCCCATTGTTGAGTGTTCTTTTTTTTAACATACAAAGAAAAAAATGAAAACCATGTTTGCGGTTATCCACATGGATTATTTTCTATCTGCGAATTCTTTGCTATACTTTTAAATGAACTAGTACAACCTCGAAAGGGGAACTCAAAGGTCGTATTATTTTTTTGTCTTTAACCCTTGTCTCCCTCTCAACGTGTCGGTGAAGGGTGGAGTAACAAGGCGTATCAATTTTAATTTTTAAAAATTTATGACAGTTCAAGCATGGCTTGATGTATTGTTCCAATCTCTTACTCAACTTGGAACAAGTACCGCAGCATTTATTCCTTCTCTTGTAGGGGCAGTTCTTACTCTCCTTGTGGGTTGGATCGTTGCTGCTGGTTTGGGGACATTAGTAGAAAAGGTAATAACACTTGCAAAAGTGGATTCCTTGCTTAAAAAGGCAGGATTTGAGGAAATGGTATCACGTGCAGGAATGCGTTTGCATTCTGGCCATTTCTTAGGAAAATTGGTGTATTGGTTTGTAATGATTGGTTTCTTGATTGCTGTTGCGGACATTCTTGGTCTTCCACAGTTTTCTCTCTTCTTAACTCAGGTAATGGGATATCTTCCAAGCGTATTTGCGGCAACCGTAATTATGCTTGCAACCGTGTGGGTTGCTAATCTCGTAAAGACATTTATTGCAGCTTCGGCTAAGGGGGCAGAACTTCCTGGTGCTGAGCTTGTAGGTGTCATTGCGTGGTGGTCAATTTTTGTCTTTGGATTATTTGCAACTCTTCTTCAGCTACAGGTTGCGGAAACTATTATCTCAATCGTGGTGACTGGAATTGTTGCGATGCTCGCTATCGCCGGTGGATTGGCATTTGGTCTTGGTGGAAAGGCCTATGCAGAACACCTTATCGAGCGCTTCCGCAGAATTATGGAAATGAAGTAGTTTCTTTTATAAGAAACGTACTAAAACCCGCTCCGAATTATCGGGGCGGTTTTTTAATTGACTTTATATGTATAATGTGTTATAGAAATATGCTCCTTGAAAACGGGTCTCGTGCCCGAAAACAAGAAAGGAAGGGATAAGGATGAAGACACTAAAACATCTCCTTATATATGTTTTCGTATTTATTACTTTTGGATATTCTCCTGCTTTTGCGGAAACGGGCAATGAGTTGGTAGTTGATGATGCAGGTGTTTTTGGTTCACGATTGAGTGAAGTTGAGGAAGCGGCTAGACGACTTGCCGCGACGGGTGCTGACGTACGTGTAAGAACCGTAAGGACTCTCGGTGGAGCTCCTACGCTCGATCATCTGGTTCGCCAGTATCAGGATAGATATCCATCTTGGCAATCTCCAAACGGCAACAGGAAGAGCAATCTCGTTGTCGTAATGATTGCAATGAAGGAACGTCAGCTTGGTATTTCAAACGGTGGTGCGTATGACTCATCAATTGCGAAGCATGCATCTAGAATTAGGGCAGAGGTTATTGGACCACGCCTCAAGGGTGGAGATTTTGCTGGTGCTTTTGTGGCCGGGCTTAATGAGCTCACTACCGTGGTTCAAGTCCAGGCTAATCCAAATGGCGGACAGACAACTGTCATCAACAGCGGCCCTCCTCCTGATCTTTCCGGTCTTTGGACGTTCTTGAAAATTATCGCGTTTATCGCAGGCGGCGTGGTTGTGTTCATCTTTGTTGGAAACGTATTTGCGGGACGGGCACGACGTCGGGCTGCGCAGCAGAAGGCAAAGCTTGCTAAGCAGGGTGCGTCTAATCGTATTGTGGAGATGCAGAGCGCTCTAGAGATGCCAAATATTCGTGTAAATGCGCTTATGGGAAAAATCTCTGAACCAGAACGGGAAGCGCTCGGGAGCAGACTTAGTGAGGCAGATCGGATTATTGGTATCGCTACGGGCTCCTATAACGATGTTGATCACAGTGCAGGAAATCCTGATCGTGATGGCCTTTCCGAAGAAGAATATGAGGCAATGTGTGCTCCTTATGAGCGAATTACGAATGATTTGAGGCGGGCGGAAGGTTTGATTAACGAAGTTGTGCGTGATGTTGACTTGTGGGAAAAAAAGATTCAGGAAATTCCCCAGCAACTGAATCAGGCGCGTAGTGTTGTTGCTTCTGCGATTGAAAGGGTTCAGAGTGTGAAGGAGATGGGGTTTTTTGTAAATGAATCTGAAACGGCGATTGAGCAGATGCAAGTAAGTTTGGAGCAGGCTGCAACGGATTTGGTGAATCAGCGTTTTGATACAGCGTTGAAGAATGTTGATGAGGCCCTGAGTGGTGTGAAGACTATTGTTGCTTTTGTTGATGCGCTTCCTTCACGCAAGACAAAAGTTGTTCAAGAAATCAATGCTTTGGAAGAGCGCGTCAATAATATAAAAGAAAAAACCCTTGCGGCTCATGAGCTTCTAAAGCAACTTGGGCAAGAATATGTTGAAGGTAGCTTGAAATCCGTAAATGGGAACGATGTTGAGGCGAAAAAGCGTCAAGAGGGTGCCCTGAGGGCCTGCGAACGTGCAAAGGAATTTGCGAACATGGATACGCAGAAGTGGGGTGAGGCAGAAAACCTTCTTTCTGAAGCCAATAGGTGGCTTGATGAGGCTGAGTCTTTTGTGCGCTCTATTGAGGCGCTTGCAAAGAATCTCGAGGAAGCGAAAGAAAACGCACCAGCTGAGTTGAGATCAATTCGTGCAGATATCCAAAAGGCAAATGAATATATTGCTCGGTATGATGACGATATTCGAGATAGTTTGTGGGATGATTTGAGGTCAGCCCAACGTATGGCGGATGACATCGCCGTTTCTTTGGGACAGAGACGACCTGATTATATTGCTATCCTTGGTGCGATAAAGGTCGCACACGCTAAGGTTGATACGATTCTTAATAGTGCCCGGAACGAACACGAACAGGCAGAGCGTCTTCGTGCGCGTCTCACAAGCGAAATTCGTGATGCAAAGAGTGCGATTTCTAGAGCAGAAGAATATATTGCGGATCATAGAAGTGATGTTGGGAGGACGGCAAAGAATCGAATTCAGGAGGCAAAGACCGCTTTTCAGTCTATTGATGCCATCTCTACGATTGAGGGTAAAATTTCAGTCCTTGAGGATGTAAAGGAAAAAGCGGACGCGGCGTATAAGAAGGCAAAGAGTGATTTTTCGGATGCCGAGGATGAGCGGGAACGTGAACGTGTGCAAAGAAATTCATATAGCGGATATGGTGGTGGATATAGTAGCCCATCGTACAATAGTGGCAATACAAATGTTTTTGCCCCGATTAGTGTGAGCAGTTCTCCTTCATATGGCAGTAGCAATAATGATAGTTGGGGTTCTTGGGGTTCTGGTTCTGATAATTCTCCAAGTTCTGGTTCTGATAATTCTGGTAGTTGGGATTTTAGCTCCTCGGGTTCTGACAGTTCAAATAGTTGGAGTGACAGTAGCTCCGGATCCGATAGTTCCGGTGGCTGGTAATCTGGTAATATAAAAAGAGCGGCTCAGTGTAGCCGTTTTTGTTTTTATGAGATTTAAATTGACATATTATATATTTTGTGATAAAAATATGCAGTCTTTGAAATATCATAATGAAAGGAGTAATTGTTGTTTACCCTGCCTAACAAGCAAAATCCTCGGGAAGGGGAAAGGCTTCCCAAAACCAAAGGAGGTTAACAAAATGGCTTCATTGTTTCAAAAGGGTCGCACTGTTACTTTGGGATTTCTTCATGATCTGCTAGATAAGGTGATTGATGTGAATTCTCCGAGCGCGCTGCGTCAGCATATCCGTGATCTCGAAGGTGCGATCGATAGTATGAGTGATACGGTTGCAGCGGCAAACGCAACCACGAGAGGTCTTAATCGGGATGTTGTCAGTATTCAAGGAGAGATGAGTAAGTTGAACGGGGAGATTGACCTTATTTTGAGTGATGGAGACGATTCGAATGACCATCTCGCTCTTCCACGTGAAGCGCGTCTTGCTGATCTGGAAGGGCAGCTTACGGATAAGTCAGGAGAGAAGGTCACTGCGGAGCAGACTGCGAGCGCCCTCAATCAAGCACTTTCAAATCTCAAGACAAAGCACGCGAGTATGATTGCTGCCCTGAAGAAGCTTGAGTCGCTTGATAAGTCCACAAAGGCAAAGGAACAGGCTGCAAGTGCGCTGAAGCAGGCCGCAGATCTTGCTGCTACTGGTAGCGGTGTCTCTGTGGACAGTGTGACTGCGCGAATGCAACAGCGAGCAGATGTTGCAGATGAAAAATTCAAGCAGGCTATGGGTGCGGTGCAGGAGAGCACTGGTGAGGATGTTGCCATCATTGAGGCGAAGAGGCGCCTTGCTGAGAGAAAGGCTCGTCTGAAGCAGGGTACGGTGACTCAGGCACTTTCATAGTATTACGAAATGCTCCCACATTGTTGGGGGCTTTTATTTTTTTAAAAAAGAAAGCATTGTTATTTTGTTTTAGATTGTTATACTGATCACAGTTTTTTGAAAAAGGAGGCTGGTTCTATGCGTGTTCTCATGTGTCCATGGACGTTTCCGGGCGTGAAATGGGAGATTAATCCACACATGAATATCAATGCCCAACCTGATCCGGAGAAGGCACGTCTCGAGTGGCACATGCTCCTCGAATGTTACCTGCAACTTGGAGTGAAGGTTGAACTATTGCAGCCGCGTCCGAGGTTACATGATATGGTTTATACTGCAAACGTGGGTTGGGGGAAGAATGGAGTGTTTGTTGTCTCACATTTTCGTCATAAGGAACGGAGAAAGGAAACTGGTTTTTATCGGAAATGGCTTATGGAAAATGGATTCCGGGTTGTGAAGACAAGAAACTTTTTTGAGGGGCAAGGAGACTTGATTACAACAAACCATGCATATCTTTTGGGGCATGGAATGCGAACGAGTTTTGAGGTGATAAATGAATTGAGACAGGTGTTTACTTTCGGAAAGAAACTTATACCACTTCGTCTTGTGAATCCTTTGTTCTATCATCTCGACACCTGTCTTTTTAGCTGGAAACCTATGGGGCCTATGGATAGTTTTGAACTCATAATTTGAATCTCTTTCTACTGGGATATAGCCACTTACTATTAGTTCTCTTGGTGTAGCTACAACCTTGTCTAAGATGTTTCTTACTATGGCTTGTTTTGCCTCAAAATTCAAGTCATCTAATACTTTACCCGCTTTTCTAGAAAATGCCTCCAGATCGCCTTCCTGAAGCATTAAAGAGGCACCCGAAGAATCATCCCGAGAGTCAGTATCCAACTTTTGAGACTCTAGAGATCGCACCCTCTCCTGAACTCCACCAACATACTCCTTAAGCTGTTCTATTGAGAGCAGTCCTGCACCATATGCCTTGTGATAACGAGCTTCCTCCGTCTTAAGCTTCGAAATATTGTTTTCTATTACCACAAGATCTACCTTTGAAGTCCCCACCTTCTTTTTTTGATCTTTAATCCAACGATTCGTTTGTTGCTTAAGTAGGTTTGGTGAACTCATAAGCTTTTTGAGCTCTGTCCAAACGAGCTTATCTGCAATTTTAGTATTTACTACACCCTCCCTACAATCAGGTAAAAACGGAAAACTGGATATTCTACTAGAGCAGCGATAAAACATATACTGCCCCTTAAAATAGCTTCCTCCGTGTCTTCTCCTGCCACAGACACACCAAATCCTACTAGTCAGCAAGTACTCATATTTTTTATTCCTCACCGCCAAAACAGCATTCTCTTTGAGTTGTTTCTGTGCATGTTCAAATAAATCCGTTTCTAAAATTGCGGGAGCTGGAATATAAATCCATTCCTCACGTGGTCTGATCTTTTTACTGGTTTTCTTAATCTTCTTATATTTTTCTAACTTCTGCGGATTTTCAGGAACAATTGCCTGCGACTTTCCATATGTCGCTTTCCCAATATAAGTTTCTCTACGTAGCATTGTTTTCACCGTAGAACCAGCCCATATCCCACGCTCACTCTTTCTTGGCTTAATGCCCAATTCCTTTAATTTCCTTATTACTCCTCGAACAGTAAATCCCTCATTTGCCACCCAAGAGAAAATCATCTTTACCACACGAGCCTCTGCTTCGTCTACTTCAAAATAGCCATGCCTCATTCCATTGCGAGGTATGTAGTTATATCCATAAGGTGCCTCACTCACCAAAACGTTCCCTTCTCTAACTTTTCTCAGCTTTCCAAGCCTAAAACGTTCTGTAATTTTGACCCTTTCATATTCAGCAAATAGACCCCGTACTCCATGTAAAATCTTTTCTTCTCCCGTCTTGGGTGAAGGAGTGGTTATAAATAAAATCTCTATACCAGTCTCACGCAACTCATCCATGACTAACTCTTGAAAGGAGTAACGCCTTGCAAGTCTATCAGGATCATAAAAAAGCACCGTATCCCAAATTTTCTTTTTTGCATCTTCTCTTAGTTGATCCAATGCGGGACGTGCTAAAATATCCCCGCTCCAACCATCGTCAGTATATTCCTGAACGATTACATACCCATTTTTGTTTGCAAACTCTCTTAATACATCAATTTGGTTTTTAATGGTCTCTTGCTGTTCCTGCAAGGTTGTAGATACTCGTGCGTATGTGGCGAGAAGCTTCTTCATATATCAATTATACCTTCTTATCCTTCTTATTCGTAGCATCATCTAATAAGTATTTTGCCAGTAACTTCAATTCTTCTTGTGTCATCGAAAGCTTTGTCTCCACTTGTTTTCCATCAAAATTAAGCGATCTCACAAGATCTATTTGGCGATCCTCCGTAACTTTCCCATACCCATAGGAGCTAAATGTTGTACCGATACTTTCGTGCCCCAAGTTCTGACTTATTGCCTTTTTCTCTTCTTCAGTAAGTGGCAATTTTGAGATCTCTTTGATCACGAGGTGTCTCAAAGTATGTGGGTGGTAGTACTTCACCCCAGCTTGCTCAAATCGTTTTTGAAATATTTTTCGAACCGAAGAAGTACTTTTCCAAAATATAGGTTCAACTTCTCCAGTATTGTAGTAATTCAAGTTTTCTTTGCCGTTTTCTACCTTCGTGGCAGGAAATATAGGATCGGCTGGCTTGAATCCTTTTTGTTTTTCAAGATAATTAAACCAGTTCATAAAATACTCAGCAGGCTCCATATACGTAGATGGTATGAAAGCAGAAATTATCAATTTTGAAAACTTTGTATGCACGCCAGCGTTAGGATCTTGGTAGATCGTCATCTTTTCCTTATCAAAACATCCAAGAGAGAGAGTCATGACCGCCGAAATCCTAGCACCCGTTAAAAACATCAAAGAGATTAACGCCTTGTCTCTCATCTCAACCTCGGTATTTCCACATATGTTCTCAATAGTCTTTTTGACTTCCTCAATGGAGGGGGTTTCATTCCTTCGTGGTTGCGTAGCCTTCCTAATCTCCGCTTTTGTGAGGGTGAGATATTCTACTGTCGATTGGCTTATCTTTAATTTAAAACCACCCTGCTTCGAAAGCCATTCAAAAAATACCTTCAAAAAACGCAAAATATCGTAACAGTAGGATAGGCTTATAACATTCTCTGAGTTCTTCTTTTTCTTTTTTTTAAGCCACCCAACAAATTCAGTTGCCTTGGTAGCGTTAAAATATGCAAAATCAACCATGTCTGAAAAATCTTCCCATAACCAAATTGCCTTCTCATAACACCGTATTGTATCCCCCGAAAATCCGCGAAAGTTTTTAAGATATTCGTAAAATTTTCTTTTTTGTGTTTCATTGTTGTAAGAAATTGATCCCATATCTTTTAATATATTAGCTTATGTGTTTAATGTGGACATTTACGACTAGTTATAAGTAATCTATTAGTCCTAGTGGTATACCTTAGTAAATCTATTTAACTTAGCTCCGCAGTGTACACATTTTCCTTTTATCATTGCTGATTCCGCACCGTCATTCCCAATCCTCCTCCCAGTTCTCTCTACCCTCACGGTACCGTCTCTTGCACGTACGGCAATCTTGCATCGTGGACAGAAAAACTCATCCTCCTTCAGACAGCACCTTTTCTTCTCAATTTTTTCTTTCAAAAATTGCTTCAAATTGCTACCCATTATCAATTGCCGATATACACTACCCTCCATGATATTCAGCCCCTCAGAAATCCAACGAAAAATAGTCTTTCTGTTTACATTAAGAAGCAAAGCTGCTTCCCCAACCGAATAACTCCTTCTTGCTCTTATAAGACGTAGGCTATACTTAGCCATGCTTTTCTTGATTATCTAATTTCACGACCTCCGCAAAAAGCACATCAAAGGCCCTGCCTAATCGCATTTCTTTTTCCTTTTCATCCGCCTCGGATTCCTTATAGATTACTTTTAGACAACCTCTTGTATCTTTCACATACTCATTGTATACATCCCTCTACCGTCAATAGGTTGAGAGGGATGTAGAGGGAAAATAATCTTAAGACAACGAAAAAGCCCTTATTTTATAAGGACTAGATAATCACCCTCTAAACCACTAATGACTTCGTGCGGTTTTATCCCTCTTTGGGATGTAGGCTCATTTTTATTTTTGACCTATTAAATCCCCATTCAAAATTGATATAGCCCTGAAGTGCCTTGATTTTTTGGACTTCTTTGATAGTTGTTTCAATTATGGTTTGTTTTCTTAATTGAGGATGGTTTTGTAAATCACCAATCACTTTATCTTTTAAGAGGGCAATCTTTTCATATACGGTATTAATATCGTGAAGTGTAGGTGTATACGATACATCTGCTTCCTTGTTTTCTGGGCTAAATAGACATCGGATGAGACGATTAGTTCTGGTATTATGTTTTCCGATTCGTATCATCTTCGTCCTTGGAAAAAGCTGTAAGTATCCATAGATGTTTTTGCGGTATTCCGTTGTACCAAGTACTGGCTCAAATTTTGATTTTTTGGGAACAGAGACTATATCGTCATTGCTTTTTGTATACGAAAGCAAAATAGCATCAGCTTCTTTTCCTTTTTCTCCCTGTACAAAACCTACGTCACGATCCCCAATACCTTCTCTTTCTAATTTCAAAGCCCAATCAAGTAAAGAGTTTCTTACAGCATTTAATATTCCTACGAGAGCGGTACTATCAATAAATAAAGAAACATAGGTTTGGGGAAGTGGAGTCCCGCTCATTATCTCCGCCGCAACTGAAGCTGGAAGAGACATTTCATAATTTATTAAATTACTACGAAGAAGTTCTTCGATTTCACTGATTGATT
>CAYLXU010000034.1:0-9581 GCA_964388055.1 uncultured Candidatus Saccharibacteria bacterium
TCTTGTGCGTTGTCGAAGTAACAACGTCTGCGTATACAAACGGACTCGAGAGAACACCACCCGCAACGAGACCAGAAAAATGAGACATATCGACCATAAGATATGCCCCAACATCATCCGCAATTGCCCTAAACCTCTTAAAGTCAATCTTTCTCGGATAGGCCGTATACCCCGCAACAATTAGTTTTGGCTTCTCTTCTCTAGCAAGCGCCATTAATGCATCATAATCCAAAAGCTCGGTATTCTTATTAACTCCATAAGGAATCTGACGCCACGCGCTACCGGTAAAGCTCACTTTGTGCCCATGCGTAAGGTGTCCACCCATGTCAAGCTGCATCCCCATAATCTTCTCACCCAAAGGAACAAGAGCTGCGTACACCGCCAGATTGGCGGGCGATCCTGAATATGGTTGCACATTTACATGCCATTTTTTTTGAGAAAGCTTAAACACCTTAAGAGCCCGTTCCTTGCACAATTCTTCGATTTCATCTACCACCTCATTTCCCCCATAATATCGTTTTCCCGGATATCCTTCGGCATATTTATTCGTAAGAGATGAGCCAAGCGCCTTAAGTACTCCTTGCGAAACAAAATTTTCAGAAGGAATCAAATCAAGCGTCTCGTTTTGCCGTTTAATTTCTTTAACAACAAGTTTTTCGATGATTACGTCTTTCATAAAACATACATTAAATTCCTATCCACTGTACCACATCCCCATGGAAACAAAAAACCCTCCGTCAGTTGGCGGAGGGTTTTTTGTTTCTGTGTAATGCTACTGGCCAATGCCTTGTATTTTTGCACGTTGTTCTTCAATATTCGCTTCATCAATATCCTTAGAGAGTGTCTTAAACTCTTCCTGAAGCGCATCAAGCTCAGAGGAATATTCCTTGAAATGCCCCTCCGCCTCTTCGTCGAGTGAATTTGCCTGTGCAATGAGATCTTCATCTCCTGTTTCTGCAGCAAGCTTTCCTAACTCGTCAATGGCATCTATAGTTACATTTGCAAGTTCTTCCTGAATAGATCCCATTTTATCTTGCAACAATACCATAAGGGCCTGAGCAACAATATCTGGACTCTCGTTCTCTACCCTCGCCATCCACTCCTCCTTCTCCTGGGAAGAAATAACAGATTTTGCTTCAAGTTCCTGGAGATCTTTTAAAATATCTTCTTTTGAAAACATGAATTTGTTTAATTAAATTTCTTATCTTCCCATTTCTCCAGAAAGTCTTTTCTTGTACATTTCGACCATTGCTGAAGCAGAATTTAGTTTCTCTTGCTCACGCGTTGCCCTTTCTTGCACGTTTGGAAGCTGATTTTGCAACCACGCAATTAAACCCTCAATCGCCTTTGCGGTATTTTCTGCCCCCTTAGCCCTTGCTTCCGCAACTTTTGCGCTTGCAAGGTCAGGTAACCCTCTGATCGCTCCAGCACGGTGCCAAAGATCAGCAATACCATTTCCAAATTTCTTTACACCATTTACCTGTCGCTCCCACCAATTACCAACTTTTTTTGCGGTATTTTGATACGTCTCACTTGCCCATTTACCAGCCGCAACACCACCCTCAACTACATTAGCAGCAGTTGTAAGACCAGCCTCCCCCACAAACTTAGCACTTTTGCTTACCATCCCACGCACATCAGGCATGCGCCTCTTGAGACCCTCCCAAAGATTCCTTGCACCGCTTCTGATAGCCTCTTTTCGGGCATCAACCCTTCCCTCAACACCAAATTTTTCATCCTTGGTTTTTTCCAAATCAGCCAACGCTTGTGCTTGCAACTCCTCAGGAGTTGGGATCGGAGCCTCGCCCCTACTTTGAAGCTCTTCTTCTACTTTCTTAAAAGAAAAAGATTCGTTCATAAAAAAATTTAAAAAATTGATTATACAACACGGGCATCGACACACCCACTTCCCTTTTAGTATAAATGTGCGCCCAACCGTGTCAAATTCTACTCCTTCTTTTGTGTTTCCAAAGATGAAACCCTGCCGAAAAAAGAGAAACAACAACAACTCCACCAAGTACCCACCCAATATAACGGTCAAGGTGAGGAACGAGAGATCCAAAATAATATCCAACAGATACAAACCCCAACGCCCACAACAGGATGCCAATACAATCGTAAAGAAGAAAAGTAAAAATAGACATTTTCCCCACCCCCGCAAATGTGGGCACCGCAGTCCTTATAATCGGAAAAAAGTGACCCATCATCACCGCAAAGCGACCGTATTTGTAATAAAACGTACGGGCGGTATCAAGGTGGGCCGGATCCAACAAAAACGAATTTTCTCTCGAAAATACCCGAGGACCCAATACCTTTCCTATAAGATATCCGACCATATCCCCTGCAAGCGCACCAAACACGATCACAGTCAAAACAAGAGGAAAAGAAAAGAACCCTTGAGCGGCAAGGATTCCAGCCGATACAAGCAACGTGTCTCCAGGAAGAAAAAAACCTACAAGAAATCCCGTCTCAACAACAAGAAGAAGAAAAATTCCTACATAACCAAACGCCTGAAGAAAAGAAACGACATCCATTTTAGACTAAGATTTTCTCTTCAAAAGTTCTATCTCGCCTAATAGTTTTTGGAGTCCTGCCTCTATGTTTTCAATCGCACGCCTCGTTCCTTCCTCCTCAGCCTCATCTTCTTCATCCTCTTCAACTATCTTGTCGATATCCACCTCAAGTTCTTTTACATCCTCCTGAATCTCCTCCACATCATCACCAAGTTCTTTAACCTCCTCTTCAATGCTATCAATATTATCCTCAACCTCGGCAAGGCTTTCCATGCTCCGATTCACCGTCATCTGAATAAATATAGCAAGATAAATCGCCTCAAGGGACACAATAGTAGTAAGAATCAATAAGATACTGTCCGTGGTTACCCCAAAAAAGGCCAAGCCAAAAATACCCACGAAAAAGATTGTGTGTATAAGGATGGAGGTTGGAGTACCAACCCACTGAGTGGCCTTAAACGCCAGATGCTGCATATTTGCCAAAACTTTTATATCTAAACAAGCTTACCTAATTTCGTAGGTCAGAGAAACTGAAACTTGAATTTCGTTCGAACCGGGCTCTATGCGAGGAGCTGGAGCAACGTCCAAAGCCTTTTCATCTACATACCCAAACGTATCATATCCCCCATAATAAGGCCGAGCACCCCCCTCTTCCACAGCAACTAACCTCCCTAAACGAAAACCTCCAGCCTTTGCAATATTTTTAGCTTGATCTCTTGCCTTCTCCATCGCCTCTTTTCGAGCCTCCTCCAAGTACTTTGTCTCGTCATCAACAGTAAAAGAAAGTTGGGACACCGAATTCGCCCCCTTCTCTACAATTCCTGCCAAAACATCTCCTGTCACATTAAAATCGCGAACCTTTACTTCCACGTTCTGGGAAATCGTATACCCAACAATCTCAGCAGGAGGACATGGTTTTACGTCACCTACTGGAGATACGGGTGTCGAAGCACAAGGAAAATACTGATAGCGAGGAGAAACGTTATAATTCGTCGTCTTAATATCCTTCTTATCGACACGATGTGAAAGTATAAAATCTATAGCACCGTTTACCTTCTTGGTATTTTCCTTTTGAAGGCTTGCTAAGTCTTTTCCACCTTCGGTTATTACGCTAAAAGAAAATTTTGCGACGTCTGGCAGGGCAATTGCCTTTCCTTCCGCAGAAACAGTAAAACTTCGCGCATCTACAGATCTCCCATAAGAGCGAACGTAAGAGTAAGCCGAAACAGCTAAGGTGAGAATTGTAATAATGACTGCTATACCTAAATAATTTTTTATAGATTGTTCGGTTAACATATTTAAATATAAAAATAACTAAAACCTGTTTCTTTCATGATAACAGGTATATAACAGATCGCAAGCAAAATTATTTTAATCTTTTTGCGGTGTCACCTCCTCCACAGAAGACCGAAGACTGTGTAACACCTCCTCCTCCCATTCGTGTCGCAACCATTCGTTCACTTTTTCTTTGTGGGTATACGCCCCCTCTCCTCGCTCTTCTACTTCGGCCTCGTATGTTCTTAAGCTCTCAACCCTCATCCAACCCATAAATTCTCCTTTTTCAGGAAATAATTCGAATAAATTCACACCATATCTCTCTCTAATACTTCGTGCGATGTGAATTGCTTCACTCCACGCATCACGCTCCTCTCGTAACTCAGTTTTTGCACCCCTAATCTCCTCCGCGTCATCAAGAACCCCTTCCCCACCATATCGCCTGTACCGCACAAGAGATTCGGCGTCCTCTGGGTTGTCCTCGGCCCACTTTTTCCAATGAGGCGCCGCCCGCAGATGCCCAAGCTCATGAAGCAAAAGAAAAACATTTCTTGGATTTTTTAGCTCCTCGAGAGAAACTGTCACCACAAATGAACTGATATTGGCATTAAAATACGTCTTCTCAATTATCCGTATTTCCTGTAACAAGTCTGCCTGAACGAAATCCACAAATTCAAAAACATTCGTGTTTGTACGCACATCCTCAAGAAAGATGCGCAACAATTCTCGGTCCTTCCTATATATAGTCACATCATGGTTATCATCAACACGTACACGTAAAACCTCCTTAAAACCCTCATGGGAACCCCTTTTCTCTTTTTTACTATGTATTTCTCTTTTAAAATCCTCCATAAAACACCAATAGTATACCAAACCAATATTATTTCCAAAACACCACCTCGCCAAGACTAAAAACTTCTAAAGGAATTTACAAAACAAAAAAAATATAGTTTTATAATTACAGCTCGTTAGGAGGTGAGCCCACATGGCACAACCTGTTTCACTCAATCACGCAAAAATAGTATGTAAGCTTGGTGAAGGAAAGGAAACGTGTAGTTTCCTTACACTTGGCGCAGGACAATTTGAATGTGTGAAGGGAACAATCTACCAAGCACATATTGCCGAACGCCGTGCGAAACGAAACATGAGCGCAATGGGAGATAACTGCTCCGGACCACCAAATTACACGCCCACCCCATAGAAAAAGCCGCGCATAGCGCGGCTTTTGAATACATATAGAAAATCTATCCAAGCCACTCCCTCAAACGAGGAAGTTTGGAACAAATAGGAAGCCTTGAACACCACGCCTCGAGTCCCCACACCCTACCCGCGCGAATAGCCGCAAGATAAAGAAGCACAGATATATAAATAATGTGTTCATCAACAATATACGAATGTGCGTTTGGATAGGGAAAATTAAGAATCGGAAGATAGTATAACAACATCAGCACCGCACCGAGAAGAGAACTTAAACGTACACCAACCCCTAAAATGAGGGACACACCAAGCAGCGTAAGCCCCCACTCATTGATAAAATTTACAACAGGAAGCACGGACGGGTTGAGAAGCGACTGAAAAAACCAGGAAAATGTTTTCGCACCCTTAAGATACCCAGCCGCAGACCATTCTGGATTTAATACTTTAGTGATACCGGCATAAAAAAACATCCATCCCATTGTCACGCGCAATAAGAATAATGACAAATTTTGAAACATATTAATTTTTTTAACAAAGATGACTTTATGTCAGTATACCACACCACAGGTTTTCCACATATCAACTTTAAACAGAATATCTTCCTTGATTTATCAAGCAAAATTCCATACCGTGTGTATAATGAAACATGTAATTCTTCCACAATCTTTCTTCATACGGGATACAATCACTGTGGCTAAGGAACTACTAGGAAAGACTTTGGTGTACCAAACAAAACAAGAAAGAAAAACACTCATCATTTCAGAAATAGAGGCGTACGACGGTCCTCACGATAAAGCATCACACGCACATCGCGGAATGACCCCTAGAAATAAAATTATGTTCGATGAAGGTGGTTTTTGGTATATCTATCTCATCTATGGAGTGTACTGGATGCTCAATGTCACAACGGGTCCCAAAAACTATCCTGCGGCAATTCTTATACGAGGCGGGTATACCACCAACAACGTCCTAATTAATGGACCCGGTAAAATAACAAAATACCTGAACATAAACAAGTCTATAAACGGACTTCTTGCACAAAAGCCATCCCATCTTTGGATCGAAGATAGAGGCATAACCGTCCCACCCTCAAACATCATCAGAAAAACAAGAGTTGGCGTTCACTATGCAAAAGAATGGGCAATCAAACCTTATAATTTTTCTTTTGATATTCCTATACATTAAAATCCCGCAAAGATAGCGGGATATTTTTTAAGACGGGAAGCAGAAATGATTTGCGGCCAAAATTACTTCCCGAAGCTCACCCAATGAAGAAGCATGGCGAATCACATATGCAGGCGCATTGTTATCAAGGATCGTATTCATTCCAAAAAACCAAGAACGGGCAGTTTCGCTTCCATACATCTTCACAAGCATCTCTGCGGCTTCGTATGCCGCGCGCACCCTAATCTCCGTATCAATATCCATGTGTTTAAGCCGAATGAGATAGGAAAAGGGTAGATCTGATCTCCCTACATATACCACAAATTTCTTCCCAAAATGCTTCTTAAGATAAGAGATAACTTCCTTCAAAGGATCTTCTGTTATACTCCAGAAACCCATCAAACCCTGAAGACTATCCACGTATTTTTCCTCCACACAAAAAAGTTCTCACTACACAATATAGTACCTGCGCAAAAAAGAAAAGCCCTAAAAAGGACCTTTCTCATTAACAAAATAGTGTGTGTGCCTTATTCCGTGTACTTCTTTACCTTCTCAACAAGTTCATGGATAGAGACATCTGTCTTAATGAAATAATCATCAGCACCAAATTTTTTAGCCCTCTCTATATCCCCCTCCTGACCAAGACTTGAAAACACAATAACAGGCACATCTTTAAGAACAGAGTCTTTGCCAAGCTCCACCAACACCTCAAATCCATTCATCACCGGCATCACCAAGTCTGTAAGAATGATGTCAGGCCTCCTCTCCCTCGCCTTTTTTAAAAGCTCCTCCCCATCACCAACCACAACAACCTCATAACCCTCCTTTTTAAGCTTGAAATGATAAATACGTGCATAAAAGGGATCATCTTCTGCCACTAAAATATATTTTCTTGATTCTTTTTTGTTCATACTATTACATTGATACTGCAGGAAAAGAAATGCTCACCGTGGTACCCTTATTTTCTTCCGTTTTTATATCTACAGTACCACCCCACTCATCAACAAATGATTTTACCACGAAAAGCCCAAGCCCAGAACCAGTAGAAGCGCCCCTTATTGCATTAGACGCCCTAAAAAATTTTGAAAAAAGATATGCTTGCTCAGAGGAAGGAATACCTATCCCGGTGTCGCTCACCCGAACAGTAATTTTATTACGGTATCGGGGCTGAATTTCAATATGCACAGAACCACCCTTTTTATTATATTTTACCGCATTTGAAATAACATTTAGTAATACTTGATAACACCTATCTCGATCAACAAATACATTCTGAGGTATCGTACCTTTGTGAGACGTGCTCACGGAAAAAGATACACGCCTCTCCTCCGCCTCAAGCCTCATCTCACGAAGAGCCTCCTCAATCACCTCACGTACATCAAAGGTAGAAGGAACATTAGATACACGCCCTTGTTCAATACGCGATACGTTCAACAGGTCATCAACAAGTCCAATCATGCGTTGGTTACTCGCAAAAATATCCTGCAACACGTTTCGTATGCCCACCGATATGCGTCCAAAATCACCCTCCATAAGCATCTGCATATTCCATCGCATAGCACCGAGAGGAGTTCTCAATTGGTGCGATGTGATAGAAAGAAAATTTTTCTCTCTTTCTCGCCCCTCCTCAAGAATGCGCACCATGCGCAAGAGAAAAAATACCGCACTTATAAAAATTCCGAATAATAACGCATATATAAGGGATATAATTCTAAGCGCTTGGGTACGCGACAGAAACGCATCACGAACATCCTGAGTAAACACAACGCCAAATCCATACTTTTTTACAGGGGCATAAGCAACAACATTGGAACCACCTCCGACCGCATCGCGCACCACCTCAGTAGCACTCTCCCCTCGCAATACCTTTTGCACAATAGGCATGGAAGAAAAATCGGGAATTTCTGTCGGAGAAACGTATTGTGGATGCAAGACAACACGTCCTCGAGAGTTGACCACATAGATAAAACCATTCTCCTCTCCCACATCGTGTACAGCAAATACATCTTCTATATTGATACGAAGAAGGAGGATTCCGGTAACAACATCCTTAGCATTTTTGATGGGAGTTGCCACAACAATCACCTTCTCTGTTGGTTCCAGTCTCCGCAAAATGATATCAGATATATATGGTGTCCACTCGCGAGAAACTCCCTGATACCAATCTCTATCGGCAAAGCCCTGTCCCACCACACTTTGATCTTCCGCCGTAGTGGCTCGTAATATGCCGGATGGGTCAACAAGTGTCACCGAATCAATCACAGAGAAATCTTGAGGAATGTCCTTCACAATCGCAAACGCTTCACTCCATTTTTTCTCCTCCACAAACACCCCAAAGGC
Source organism: uncultured Candidatus Saccharibacteria bacterium (assembly GCA_964388055.1). GTDB lineage: Bacteria > Patescibacteriota > Minisyncoccia > UBA6257 > JACRHW01 > CAYLXU01. The sequence continues at coordinate 8,490 of CAYLXU010000034.1, forward strand.
TTTTCGAGTCGCGAGCGACAAAGATAAATCAAATACTTTTTCTATCCTCTCTTCAATTACAGAAGAAGCAAGCCGGGCAATAGCCAAACGCCTTTCAAACACGTTTTCGGTAATCCTCCCATGCATCTCAAAAAAACTAAATGCAAGAACAGCAATAAGAGAAACTGCTGCAAACACAACCCAAAACCAAAAATAACGTAACCGATGGTTTTCAACCCCGAAAATCCTTTCTACGTATTCTTCAGACATAAAAAGGCATATTCATGTCAATAGTATACCACGATTTCTGCCTGCAATCTGTGCAAAAAAATACCGCACATCGTGCGGCACATTCCTCACCTTGGCCATTCATCCCAACTTTTACCAGTAAAAAATGGGAAAAGAAGATTTCTCCAAAGATTCCTCCAAAAAACCCTAAACCCAACCTCTGTTCTCTGCACTAATGGTGACCTTACCAGGCCAACAGCCGCAAGCTTCTCTTCATCTCCTTCTTGCAAAAGAACCACATGAGAATGTTTTAACGTCTTATAACTACCACTTGTCCCATCATCTCTGTCGCCAGACCGAAATGGCTCTCGAAGGGTGATCGCAAGCGTATGAGGCGGGTCACAATCTTCCTGATATGGGTTTACCCTATCTCCAGGCTCTAAATAAAAAATATCAGAAACCATTTTCCGAACACCCCGCAGAATAATCCAATCCCCCACCCTTAACGATGTGGACTCTGGCATACCCAAGGCCTCGCATGCTTCTATACGCTTCTCATCCTCAGACGTGTTCCCGCATATCGCGCACAGATAACGTTTTCTTCCGTAGGGAAACTCTAGTTCGTGCATATCACACCATCCTCCTTCCAGTACGTATTTCCGCACTCTTCAAGCTCCAGTCGCCCGGTAGTCTCATTGTAACAGTAAACAATGAGACCGCAGTTCAAAAGCGAATGTCGCCTTCCCGAATCAGAATCCCGCTCATAATCCTCTGCTGTCCATTTTTCAAGGTTGAAGCGAAAGGCCCGCGACGTGCCCCCGTGTGTCACAATCAAAACCTTTTTTCCGGCTCGCTGTTTAAACAACATGCCAATAAACCGAAACA
>CAYLXU010000035.1:0-9125 GCA_964388055.1 uncultured Candidatus Saccharibacteria bacterium
GAGAAAATTTTAGACCAGACTCGCCCGATATAAAGTTGAATTTTTACATTAAGGGCCTTGTTGTCTGGGTTGTAGAATGCCTCATCAATAGAAACCTTTGTTTCCGGATCAAGGCGAGCCACAGAACCATCAGGGAAATAAATATTTGCAAATCCACCTTTCTTAACTTCAATTATTATCCCAGGTCCCAACTCGTCTCCTGTCTTTAATTCGCGTGCAAAGCTTCCATCCATATGGGAGGCAAAAACAGGCGGGGAAACAACCTCAACCCAAGGCTTGTGTTCGGGTTGTGCAGGGGGAGTAACCACGTTACGAAAAAATATATAATACACTGCCCCGCTTGCGACAAGAAGAGCAAGAAAAAGAGTGCTGAGAATTACTTTTGGGTTGGACATGACTATTTAATTTCTAAAAGCTCCACTTCAAAAATAAGCGTTGCATCAGGGGGTATAACTCCAGGAATCCCACCTGTGCCATATGCAAGATGTGGGGGAATGGTTAACTTTCTCTTCCCACCAACCTGCATCCCCGGAACTCCCTCATCCCATCCCTGAATTACGCTACCCTTACCAAGAACAAAAACAAACGGTTGGTTTCTTTCATAAGAGCTGTCAAACTGGGTTCCGTCAGTGAGTACGCCACGATATTGGACGGAAACAGTATCACCGGATTTTGCTTCTTGTCCTGACCCCACAACGAGGTCTTCTTTTTTAAGTTCGTTTGTCATTGTTTGAGAGATATTATTTTGATTAGATAGTTGGTTTGCATCAGATTCTTGGTTTGAATTTTTATTAAACATAATAAAAAGAAAAATAAGTATTACAACAAAAATAAAAAAGAATGTTTTTTTCATATGTGTGCATCCTATAATACATTTATTCTACTACACGAATTACCGCCACGCCAAATGTGGTTGCTATCAAAGAAACACAAAATGTATTCCCGCAATAAAAAGAAGGGTGAAAACAATATAGGAAAATGCCTTCGAGGGAATAGTGTGTGCAATTTTACTCCCGATATAGGCAGCACACATAGATACAATAATAAGAATACTCAAAGATGACATTTCATGAATTACAAAACCCGCAATACCCAAACTGATGTATACGGTGATACGGACAATATCCGTAATAACGGCTAACAAAGCGCTTGTCCCAAGATATGCCTCTTTAGAAAGTCCCGCCATTTGCAACACTACCGTACGAGCCGCGCCTCCGGTACCCAACAGGCCCGCTAAAAAACCTGACAACATGCCGCCCCCGGCGAGAAATAGGGGACGCTTTTCTTGTGACACTAAAAAAGTTAGTCCGAATAATCCCATAAAACTATAGAGCAAAAGAAAAATCCCAAACAATAAGCGAACAGAACTTTCGGAAATATAAGAGATCGCAAAAGATCCTAAAATAACAAATACAATATCGGGAAAAAGGAAAAGTAAAAAGGTGCTCCAGTTCACACTCTTCCGGAACGAAAAAAAGCGCACCAGGGCGCCCGCACCATGAAAAAAAGCAACTACAACAAGAGTAGTCTTAAAAGGAAAAAAGAATATTCCAAATAAGGTAAGCAGGGTTGCAGAACCAAATCCCCCTATTGTGCCCAATATTTCTGAGAAAAAAGCCGCAAATAAAAATACTGGGTTTAGCATCCTGATATATTCTTTTCCATTATGAGAGTACAGTCGGAAATCGCAAGGCTGTGGATAAAATATGTGAATTGTGCAATACAACATATTTTTGGTAAAATAAAGACATGGAAGACAAAGAACACCTAATTTTTGACATCAAACCAAAACGTGGACAGGAAACGCCTGAAGAGGTAGGGATAAAAAGATTGTATGAGGAGGAATTAGAAGAGGAGAGAGAAGAAACAAAACCAGGAAAAAAGTGGGGTCTTTTTGGGAAGGCATTAAAGAAAGAGGAGTATGTCCCGGAAGAACCAGAAGGAGAATTGATTCCCAAAAGAAAAGGAGGCGCAAAACGTTTTCTGGTTTTCGTTTCTTGCGTTGTTGTGTTGCTGCTTGTCTTATATGTTGGGACAAGCGTACTTCCTAAAGCTAACGTAACTATTCATCCAAAACGCACAGAGAAAACCATCAAGGCAGCCACAACGGCCTCTGTTGATAGCGCTTCTATTGATGTGGAAAACCAAAAGATTCCCGCAAAAACGTTTGTATTTAAACGATCTTTATCCAAAGAATATCCCACAAGTAAACAAACCGTGACCCAAAAGGCCAGGGGTGTTATTACTATTTATAACGCCTATTCAAGCGCCTCACAGAGATTGATTGCCACAACGCGCTTTGAATCTCCAGACGGGAAAATATACCGTATAGAAAACAGCGTAACCGTTCCAGGGGCCAAGATAGTTAATGGATCTATTGTGCCTTCATCGGTAGATGTATCCGTTGTGGCAGACCAGCCCGGTGTGGGATACAACATAGACCCAACAACCTTTACGATTCCCGGGTTTAAAGGAACTCCAAAATTTGCTGGATTTTATGGAAAATCAAGCAAACCAATGGCGGGCGGTTCTCAAGGGGACTTGAGGGCAGTAAGTGATACAGATATTCAGAAGGCAAAAGAAGATCTTATTGTAAGTGTAAAAGAACTGCTTAAAACAGAGCTAGATGAAAAATCAAAAGGATTCGTAGTATTAGATGAAGCAATATCTTATAAGATTTCGGATGCGCAATCTAATCGTAAACTTGGCGATATTGCAGACAATTTTCAACTTACGGGCACAGTTGAACTCCGTGCTATAGGGTTTGCGGAAAATGACATTAAAGCACTCGCTGAAGCTCTCGTCTCAAAAGAGGGGGTTGAGCAGGATCTTATAGATTTCTCTATAGAATATGGGACGCTCCGCATTAATGACGGGTTTTCTCTTGCGGCATTCTCATATGAGATCAAGGGGGTGTTGAGAGACCGCATAAATGAGGACGAACTGAAGGAAAAAATCCTTGGAAAAAAAGTGGGCGAAATACGTAGCATACTGGCTAAATATGACACCATTTCGAGTGCAAAAGTCTCCCTGTGGCCGTTCTGGGTGTCTACAGTTCCCCAAAACAAAGCAAAGATTCACCTCACTATTGACTAATTTCTAGTATTTGATTACTATATCTAGGTGGTACAGAGAAGCTTGTTAGGCTTTTTCTTTTTGATATTAGCCCTATCAAGTTTTTCTCCATTGTTATGCAAAAGAAAATAATCGAAGGTGTCGTTGAAGAAGCTTTACCTGGTGGCACGTTTCGGGTACGGTTAGCAGACGAATCCCTCATTTTGGCCCATCTTTCAGGTAAAATGAGGATTTATTATATAAAGGTAATTCCCGGAGATCGTGTATCAGTTGAATTAAGCCCCTACGACGAAACTAAAGGAAGAATCATTCAAAGGAGATAAAATTTCAAAATTAAGGTGTAAAATTTTGAAAAAGAATTTTACATTTCCATAATTTTGCATTTTAATTTTTGCTTTTTGAATTTATTATGCACGTACGCGCGTCAGTCAAAAAGGTATGCCAAAAATGTAAACTCATAAGAAGGAAGGGGCGCCTTCGTATTACATGTGTTATTCCAAAACACAAGCAAAGACAAGGATAATTTTAAGAAAACCTAAGAACTTATTATTCAATCACCATGGCACGTATTAGCGGCATAAACATTCCGGAACAAAAAAACATTGAAATCGCATTAACGTATGTGTATGGTATTGGCTTGGCACGCTCAAAAGATATATTAAAACGTACAAAAATCGATCCTACACGCAAAGTAAAAGATCTTGAGGCAAAAGAAGTTAAGCTCCTTCAGGACACTATAGAAAATACGTATAAAACAGAAAACGATCTTAGGAGAGAAATTAGAGGAAATATTAAAAGGCTTAGGGACATCGCCTCCTACAGAGGTTCGCGTCATGCAAAACACCTTCCTGTTCGCGGGCAGAGAACAAAAACAAATTCAAGAACAGTACGAGGTAACGTGAGAAAGACGGTCGGAAGCGGAAGGAGGAAAGTGGAATTGAAGTAATTTAGACTATCTATGGGTAAGAAACGAGTAATAAAACAAACTCAGGATCAAGTACTTCAAGAAAGCAAAATGCTTGAAGGAAAGGTCAAAGAGGGGGCAGGAAAGACCTCCGGAAAGCTCCTTGAACGAGGAAAAGCTTATATCACCGCAAGTTATAACAACACCGTTATTGCAGTTACGGATACACAAGGAAACGTGCTTGCGTGGAACTCTGCCGGCGCTTTAGGCTTTAAGGGTCCCAAGAAAGCAACTCCTTTTGCTGCCGCAAAAGTGGTAGAATCTATTTCTGAAAAGATTGCCAAATCAGGCCCCACAAAGATTGATATTGTAGTAAAGGGAGTTGGTGGTGGACGAGATTCCGCTATCAGAGCCTTTGCTGGAAGGGGATTTGAGATAGACTCTATAATAGACAAAACCCCTATTCCTCATAACGGTCCTCGTCCTCCAAAAGTGAGACGCGTATAGTTAATGAAACGTAATAAGGTAACTACCTAAAATCTAAAACATGATTGGTCCAAAATGTAAAAAGTGTCGCGCGGTGGGAGAAAAACTTTTCTTGAAAGGGGAGCGTTGTCTTTCTCCAAAATGTGGTGCGGTCCGCCGTCCCTATCGGCCAGGAATGCACGGCCCCAGCAAAAAGCGCAGAATGGTAACAGAATATGGAAAACAGTTGCTAGAAAAACAGAAGCTCAAATGGAGCTACGGCTTACGTGAAGCTCAGTTTCGAAGATATTTTGAAGAGGCGTTTGCTAAACGGGGTGTGACTATTAATCACCTTATGCAAACACTTGAGAGAAGGCTCGACAATACGATTTTTCGTCTTGGTTTTGCACCCTCAAGAAGCGTTGCGCGAGCACTCGTACGACATGGACATTTTACGGTAAATGGAAGAAAGGTTACAATCCCTTCTTTCTCTCTTAGGAAGGGAGACATGGTCTCAATTCGAGAGGCGTCTAAAAATAAAGGGGATCTGAAAGATGTGGTGAATCGAATTAAAAATTATGATGCACCAGCATGGCTTTCTTTAGATAAAGAAAAAATAGAAGCAAAGGTAACTGCACTTCCCTCATTAGAGGATTTGCAAATTCCTTTTAATATTAATTTAATTGTCGAGTTTTATTCTCGCTAATTTCTATACAAATTTTTGTATATGCAAATACCACTTCCTCAAAAACCAATCTTTGAACCCGTCGCAGATAATGTAGGTGTTTTTAAGATTGAAGGGCTTTATTCCGGTTATGGTATTACCCTTGGAAACGCGCTCAGAAGAGTGATGCTATCTTCACTTAGCGGAGCCGCGGTGACCTCGTTTAAGATCGAAGGGGTAGACCACGAGTTCTCCACCATTTCTGGGGTATTGGAGGATGTAATTCAGATCATGCTTAACCTCAAAAAATTGAGGGTAAAGCTTTTAAGTGATGGTCCAGAAACTCTCTATTTACGAGTAAAGGGAGAAAAAGAGGTTACAGGGAAAGATATCGAAAAAAATGCGAATGTTGAAATCGTAAATCCTGACTTGGTTCTCATGACAATTACCGATAAGAAGGTTTCTATCAACATGGAGATGGTTGTTGAAAAAGGGCTTGGTTATCAAACAGCAGAAAAAATGCAAAGAGAGAAATTGTCTGTCGGAACCATTGCCGTTGACGCCATTTTTACCCCTGTGCGCAGTGTTCAAGACAAAACCGAAAACATGCGCGTAGGAGAGCGTACAGACTACAATCGCCTCAATTTGAAAGTTGAAACAGATGGAACAATTACTCCGGAGGAGGCTTTTGAACAGGCGACCACAATTCTTATTGATCAATTTGCTGCCCTTATTGGTGAAAAGGGTGAAGTTACTATGTCAGCTGTTTCCGAAGACGGAACCACGGCAGAAGAGGATGATGAAGGAGGAGCAAAAAAGAAGGCCAAAAAGGCGAAGAAATAGATTTTTCGGTTATGAGACACGTAAACAAAGGAAGAAAATTTCATAGAAAAACATCAGAACGCAAAGCTTTTGTGAAGAGCCTTGGGCATAATTTTATTATGCATGGAAAGATGGAAACAACTCTTGCTCGCGCAAAAGAACTTAAAAGCCGTGTCGAAAAATTGGTTACCGTGGCAAAAAAGCAGGACCTTGCTTCGTTGCGCTTACTCTTACGCCGACTTCCGAAAACATCTTCAAAAAAACTTTTTCATGAAATAGCACCGAAGTATAAAGAGCGCCATGGGGGATATACACGCATTGTACGAGGAAGGGACCGTCTCGCAGATGGTGCAAAGATGGCAATCATAGAGTTTGTATAAAAGATATGGAACAAAAATCATCACACATTATTGAGGTTGACGTACGCGAAAAAATGCTTGGCCGTGTTGCCTCTCGGATTGCTTTTCTTTTGCAAGATAAAGATACTCCAACATATGAACCTAGGCTTGCAGGAAAAAATATCGTAAAAGTTGTTAACGCAGAAAAGATAAAGCTCAGTGGAAAGAAAATGGAGCAAAAAAAGTATTATAAACACACCGGATATCTCGGACACCTTAAAGTAACTACCGCAAAGAAGATGTTTGAAAAAGATCCAAAAAGAATTCTCAAGATCGCAGTATACCGAATGCTTCCCAAAAACAAATTGAGAGATCGAAGAATTAAGAGACTTATTTTTGTCTAATACAGATATGACAACAACTACAACCACCAAGAAAACAGCAGCCAAAAAGGAGGTTGCCGCAAAAACGGACGAAAAAGAGAGGTATTTTTATGGACTTGGGCGCAGAAAAACTGCAATAGCTCAAGTACGCCTCTATCCTAAGAGAAAGGTTTTTAAGATAAATGGTAAAGAATACCACGAATATTTTCCTACAAAAAGAGCTCAGCTTACAATAGAATCTCCATTTAAAAAAATGAAAATTGGCGAGTATTTTGGAGGAGAAGTGAAAGTGTTGGGGGGAGGAGTAACCGCGCAAGCGGAAGCAATACGTCTCGGCGTAAGCAAAGCACTCCTTGGCTTTAATCCAGAATTCAAGCGCAGGCTTAAACGGGCAGGATACCTTACACGAGACTCAAGAATGGTAGAACGGAAAAAATATGGTCTTAAGAAGGCAAGGAGAGCACCACAATGGGGCAAACGTTAGTTTGACGCATTGTGGAAAAAGAGGGGTCGGGAGGAAAGTCCGTTTCCTTCCGTGAAGGAAAACAGGTCCGATATATTATCGGACCGATCAGAAACCGTGGGTTTCTGAGGAGCCGCAGGGCGGCGACCCTCAATGGGGCAAGCGTTAATCAATCTTACTTAAATCGCGATCTCCTGCGTTGCAAGCTCCGGTGCTCGACATAATACCACTTTAGGTATTACTTACTCCGCTCCTCGCTTGCGCCTTGGATCTCATCGATTTAAATAAGATTGTTATAGAAGAGGGGCAAACGTTAAAACGTCCTATTTTAATAGGACGTTTTTTGTTTGAACCAGAGAGAAAGAACGTGTTAAACTCTAGCTAAGGATATATGGAATTCAAGATTTCTGGAGGAAAAAAACTAGGTGGAGAAATCTCTCTCGCGGGAGCCAAAAACGCAACCACAAAGATGCTCGTTGCATCATTGCTCACTGATGAAAAAGTCGCTCTCCACAACGCGCCTTCTATTGGGGATGTTGGTATTACTCAAGAACTATGTGAAATGGTGGGGAGTTCAGTTACGCGAAATAAAAATGACATTCGTATACATACTCCAGAGATTAAAAATACGCGTGTAATTTCCCTAAGTCGTAAAAACAGGATTCCAGTACTTGCCTTGGGACCTCTTCTCGCAAGAACCGGAGAGGCAGAGATACCCATGCTTGGTGGAGATAAGATTGGTCCTCGTCCAATAGACATGCATCTCGAGTCTTTAGAACACATGGGGGCTGTTATAGAAAAGAGAGAATCATCATATTATGCAACAGCTCCACATGGTCTTAAAGGTGTTAAAATTTCATTGCGCTATCCAAGTGTTGGGGCAACTGAAAATACTATTCTTGCCGCAACACTTGCAAAAGGGAGAACGGTAATCGAGAATGCCGCAACAGAGCCAGAAATCATAGATTTGATTAAAATGCTTCAAAACATGGGAGCAATTATTGAGCTTGGGGCAAATCGGACTATTTATATTGATGGGGTCATATCCCTTCGAGGGGTAGAACACACAATTCTTCCTGACAGGAATGAAGCTGTTTCATTTGCTTGTCTCGCCGCAGCAACGGGAGGGGACATTTTTATACACGATGCAAAGCAGGATCACCTCATCACATTCCTAAATGCGCTAAGAAAAGTCGGGGGAGAGTATAAGGTTGAAAAAGACGGAATTCGTTTCTGGAGAGAAAAAAATCTTCGTGGAATAGAGCTAGAAACCGACACCCATCCGGGTTTTATGACAGATTGGCAACAACCTTTTACCGTGCTTCTCACTCAGGCAAAAGGAAGCTCAATCCTCCATGAAACAGTATACGAAGACAGATTTGGACACATTGGCGATTTAAATAAGATGGGGGCCGATATTAAAGTATTTTCAAAATGTCTTGGTGAAATAGCGTGCAGATTTAATGGTCGGAATTATGGGCACAGTATCCTTGTGAATGGGCCATCAAAACTCATCGGAACGGAACTCACCATAAAAGATTTACGCGCCGGAATGGCGCACATCATTGCAGCCCTCGCTGCAGAAGGAGAATCAATTTTCCACAACATCGAAGAAATAGATAGGGGATATGAGCATATTGATACTCGCCTGCGCTCACTTGGAGCAGATATCACGCGAATTAATAGTAGTTAATAGTTAATCCCCACCCACTAGATTCTAGATTCTGACTACTAGATATTGTATACTAAAGCGATGGAACTCTTTATCATATTTCTCGGTAATATTTTAATACCAATCGGAATCATTTTTTTGGTGTTTTTTGTTTTAAAGTCCCTTATACGCCCCATCGCAAAACAACTTTTAAATTTAAGTCGTACCAAACCACAATTTATACAAGAAAGGCGTCTCGTTACCGCAATGGGATTTATTAATGGTATCGCCAATATTCTTTTGTGGACAGTGGTAATTATTGTTGTCCTCGCACAATTCAACATCAGTATAAAAACACTT
>CAYLXU010000036.1:0-5796 GCA_964388055.1 uncultured Candidatus Saccharibacteria bacterium
GAGGTTCCAACTCGGTGAGACCCCACTCTCTTATGCTGAGAAGGGAGAGTTTAGGCGTCTTCTTTTCAAAGTTCGGCAGCGTGTTTTTGAAACTCGAGAGGATCCAAAAAGGTTTGTCCATAAACTTATTCAGACTTATAGAAATTTTGTTCCTTCTAAGGAGGTTCCTTCTCCGTCTGATCTTACGGGGGATGACATTGATGATTGGAGAATGAAGTATGATTTAATTTTTTCAGAAGAAATTTCTGGCGCTATTGCTGCCACAGGTTTTTCTCTGGATTATTATGACCCCGACACCTCGTATGAAGAGGACGTTCGAGCATATGTCGACGCGGTAGAGCGCAAGGCAAACCACTTTAGAAAGGTAGTGGATGGGGTTAAGACTATCGAGGAATCATTTAGTATCATGGAAAGGAGGTGGTAGTGGGTGAAGCATGGAGAGGGAATGAAACACGCAGAAGGTATTGTTCTCGTGAAGTTTACTGAGCAGGCCTTTGCTGCCGGGGGGATCAAGGAGTTTCTCGAGTCTATTGGGCTTCGAGTTCTTGAGGACCATTCTCCCCATCATGTGAGAATTTCGGTTCTCTCAGGTGAGGAAGATCAGTGGATTCACCTTTTCCGGTCTTGGAATTCTGTTGAATGGGCAGAGCGAGAGATTAAGCATGAGTACTTGAGCGGATTTTAGAAAAACGTTTACGTATAGAATATTTACAAATAGCACAAACTGTGCTATTTTATTTTTAGATCATCGAAAGGAGGGTGTAACATGATCGACATTATTCCTGGTATCCCTGATTTGCTCGCGGGTGGTTTGGTGGGACTAGGATTTTATATTCGTCACGTGCTTTTTGGATCAAAGAGGGAGGGTGGAAAAAAGAAGTCGGAGAAACCTGATTTTTCTGGTTTGGTATTTGGAATGGCAGTGCTTCAGAACGGGGGAAGGAGTCCTTTTGAACATGCTCTTATCACATCATTTCTTGAGTCTGGCGCGATGTGTGTCCTTGCCGGGCGCAATGCTGTGCGCGGTGCGGTTCTTGATAAGGATGTTATTGATACAATGTCAATTTCCAACCCACAGTTTGTAGTAGTAGGGCGCGTGGAAGAAGAGGAGATTTTTATTGATGATGAATATAGAAGACCGGAGAGAAGCAAGAGGTTTTATGCTTGGTGGAAGGACAAATATCCACTAGCCTTTAAGGATAACTTTCAAAGAAACCTGTTGAAGTATTATCAACTTCGTCACGAGGAGGTGTATCGTCTTTATATGCAGGAGACCGGAGAGAGTCCTTATGAAGACGATAGCGGGCGGAAATATAGGATTCGTGTTTCTCTGGATTGTCATTCTGCGTCAGGGGTCGTGGTGGGATCTTATCTCTATGAAAGAGAATTTTATCATAGGGATCGTGATTTTGTGTATTGTTCTATTGCGAACACTTTTGTCGCACGGGTCCGTATTCCGCGAGGAGAGGACGTTGAAAATGGGGGAGTGCAATATCCTCATTTTGCACAAGGGCAGGTCGATTCTGTGCTTTCCCAACACGGTTATTATTCTCCCGGCCCTGACGTTGTGAGACCGACTCGCCAGCTCTCAGAAGAGGAACTTCCGGCGCTACTAGAGCTCCAAGATGTGGATGCCCTTATAGGGGCGGATCAGCCAGGAAAGACGACTGTTCTACAAGATTAAAATATTTTCAAAACAAAAAAGCCGCCAGAAGGGCGGTTTTTGATTTTGATATCACAATATAGGATAAGAACAGATAGCTTGCTCTTTTGCGGGAGACATCTTTTTCCATCTACCAGTAGATCCCCCCGCACCACACCACCCTGTTCTATATACCCGTTGTTCGGCAGGGCATCCATGTCGGAGGCACTTTCTTACTCCTCGTTGAATCGCGCTTGAAACAAAAAGAACATCGATACCCGTGTGACGCACGAGATCGCGTCTCGAAGGTTCTTTTTCAAATGCATGAATACCGAGTTTGCATAAGAATATTCCAACTGCATGGCTGATGGGTTCGTCTGAGGAGGATTGTGGTGGTAGTGGTTGCAAATCATCTATGTAGTATTTTTTTTCGAAGTCGAAATAGTGTCTCACGCGTATAATGGGTTTTTCTCGAGCGCCTTCATAGTGGTAGCCAAATATACTTTCATCCTCTTCAACATAACCTACAACAATGCCCCAATCGCCATCATTTGATAGGACCTCCATGTTTATTGGAAACTGTTGCTTTGCAACAAGATCTTGTTGTTTGAGTTGTTCAGAAATCATTGTCTATAATCCCTTTCTGTTTTTGGTGAGCTGGAAAAACAGTATCATATAATTTATTGGCTGTACAATTTTGCCATCGGAAATAATAAATAAAGACCGTCAAAAGACGGTCTTTATTTATTACTGCGCGGGCGACCGGATTTGAACCGGCGATCTTCTCAGTGACAGTGAGATGTGTTAACCGGGCTACACCACGCCCGCATGCGTACTACTATATTACACATTTTTTGACATAAATCAAACAAAAAAGCGGCATTGCCACTTTTTCTAGTTTTGTACTAATTCATAAGGAGTTTCAGTGCCAACATGCTCCACGAGGAGATGAAAAATACGAGCGCAAAAGGAAAATACTCGATTGCAGCGGCTCCTACAAAGAAGGGGCTCAAGTCTTCTCCTTCTGTTTTCCTTTTCAGGGTTCCTACAAACATTCCCGCAATGAAGAGAAAAATGAGCGTTAGAAAGAGTAACATTCCCGGAGAGAAATTCCATCCACTAAGGACACCGAATAAAAGGCCAAGAATCCATCCGATTACCATAACGATGTGACCCCCTGTTTTTATTATCTGCGCTTTTCTAACACAATAAAAAGGATTCTGTCAACTAGTGTTATTAATGGTAGTGAAAAACAAAAAAACGCATCAAATGTGCGATGCGTCTTGTGTCTGATTAGAAAAGGAAATATTTGATGGCATGGACTGTCCAAACGGAAAAAAGAAAGGGAAATCCGATGATGTACATGATAAGGCGTGTTTCTCTGTAGTCATCGTTCACGATATATTGGACGTATATTGTTATTGCAAATCCAAGAAGTACACAGATGGTGAGTACCGCAAGCGTTTTTACCGCAAGGACCGCACCAAGTATCGCTCCGAGCGCTAAAACCAGCGCAAGGAAGAGGTATCCTGAACTTGCCATGTTTTGTTGCCCCTCTCGTTAAAGAACTGTTTATTTGTATAGAATAGAAGATATGTTCTGTCAACAAATTGCCTCCGGGTGTATTATCAGATATCCTTAAGACAAGTTTTTAGAATTTTTATGCTTGGTGTTACAATCTCGATACGCGCTCATGCGCAGAGAAGAACACTATTTTCACTACTATGATGTATAAAACACACATGAGATATTTACAAAAGTCGTTTTATCAATCGAGATTGTAACAATTGGGTATGACATTAAGGGAAATTGAACAATCTGTTTTTGGTGAAATTCACAATGCAAAGACCGCCCAGGAATTAGAAGAGGTTCGACACACATATCTTGGGAGGAAGGGGTATCTTACTTCTATTTTGCGTGGGCTTTCTACGCTCAGCCTTGAGGAGAGACGAGATGTGGGGGGTCAGGCGAATGAACTTAGGTCTCGCATCGAAGAAGTATTAGAGGAGCGCCTTCGTGATCTTAAGGGTGCTCAAGAGAGTGGTTTTTTTGATGTGTCTTTTCCTGGGAAAAAACTTGTAACAGGACACCTCAATCCGCTTACTCTTATTTTAAGAGAAATTGAGGATATTTATCTTTCGCTTGGTTTTTCTGTGGTAGAGGGACCGGAGGTAGAGACGGAGTTTCACAATTTTGATGCGCTCAATATTCCAGCAAACCACCCCGCAAGGGAAATGTGGGATACGTTTTGGCTAAAACGAGGAGATGAAAAAGAACAAAGAATGCTTTTAAGGACGCACACGAGTCCAGTGCAGATTCGGTATATGCTGACCCACCAACCACCCTTTCGTATCATTGTGCCTGGTACGACATATCGCTATGAAGCGACAGATGCAAGGCACGAAATGCAATTTACGCAGGTTGAGGGACTTGCAGTAGGTAGCGATGTCACACTCGCAAATTTTAAGTCTATTATCGAAGCGTTCTTCTCGCGCCTCTTTGCGCAGAAAGTGGAGATTCGTTTGCGTCCTGGATATTTTCCGTTTGTGGAACCGGGGGTTGAGGTAGATGCCACGTGCCCTCGGTGCAAAAAGAAAGGGTGTGAACTGTGTAAGTTTTCGGGATGGTTAGAGCTTGGTGGGGCAGGTATGGTTCACCCTAATGTATTTAACGCAGTGAAATACAATCCTAAGGAGGTACAAGGTTTCGCTTTTGGTATTGGTGCAGAGCGATTTGCCATGATTAAGTATGGGATTCCCGATATACGTCTTTTTAGGTCGGGGGATCTTCGTTTTATTCGGCAGTTTTAATTTTTTAGTATGAAGTTTAGTTTGAATTGGTTAAAAGAGTATGTAGATATCGTTGTCACTCCTGAGAAACTTGCCGATGAGTTGTCGTTACATAGTCTTGAGATAGAGGGGGTGGAAAAAAGAGAAGGCGACACGCTTATTGATGTGGCGCTTTTACCGAATCGTTTTCCCGATGCGGCAAACTACCTTGGGCTTGCGCGCGAGATAAGTGCCGTTACAGAAAAACCTTTCAGAGGGAATATTATCTTTAAAAAAGGAAAGGAGCGCAGTGCAAAAAAGAGTAAAGAAGATTTTGTGTTGCGTGTTGAAGACAAAGAGGGGTGCCTTCGTTATTCTAGTCTGGTTGTGGCCGGCGTTGTTGTGAAGGAGTCTCCTGCTTGGCTTAAAGAGAAACTGGAAATTCATGGTATGCGCTCAATTAATAACATTGTTGATGCGACAAATTATGTCATGCTTGAAACCGGGCAACCCCTTCATGCGTTTGACTATAACAAACTTGAAAAAGGGATCGTCGTTCGTCGTGCACGCAAGGGTGAGCATATTGTTACCTTGGATGAGCGAGATATTGAGCTTGAGAGCGATGACTTAGTGATAGCGGACTTTAGAAAACCACTTGCTCTCGCGGGTATCAAAGGGGGCAGAGACGCCGAGATTGCTGAGGAGACCACGACAATACTTCTTGAGGCGGCAAATTTTGATCCAGACCTTATAGTGCGCACCACCCAGAGAGTAGGATTTACGACAGATGCTTCACAACGTTTTAAATACGGCATTGATCCAAACATGACTGAGATGGCTCTCTTTCGTGTCGCAGAAATTATTAGTAAGCTTGCTGGCGGCAAGGTGAGCACTTTTAAGGATGTCTACCCCAAAAAAAATATTTCAAGGGTGATTGCATTTGATTGCGATCGATATGGTCAACTGGTGGGGGAACATATTACCCCAAAGGATGCTCGAACTATTTTTGAACGGTTACAGTGGAAGGTTAAAAAGACATCGAAAGGAACGTTGTGGGTTGAGGTTCCGACTTGGAGGAGGGATGTTGAGAGGTTTGAAGACTTGGTTGAAGAGGTAGTGAGAATATATGGATATGATACGCTTCAAGGCAAGGCTCCTTCTCTTGTGCTTCTTGAGGCGAAGCGAGATGTACGGCTTGATTTTACAAGAAATGTTAAGGAGCGTATGGCTGGATTCGGGTTTGATGAGGTGTATAGCTATTCATTTATTCCTGAAGCTTGGAGAGGGGTGTGTGAACAAGAGGGTCTTGTGGGACTCGCAAATCCAGTGAGCGCCGAGTACCATTATTTGCGTCCGACGCTCATGCTTCCTCTTTTTAGGGCACTT
>CAYLXU010000036.1:5806-9019 GCA_964388055.1 uncultured Candidatus Saccharibacteria bacterium
AGTAATGTAAAATTTTTTAAACAGATTCGAATGTTTGAGGCAGGAAGGGTATTTGTGCGCATGGATGATGCCATTCAGGAACGTACTAAGTTGGCTGGAATGATTACACTTGGTGATCAAAATCCAAATGTATTCTATGAACTCAAAGGTGTTCTAGAAGAACTCTTTAATGGGTTTGGTATTTCTGATCTCGAATACCGCTCCCAAAAAACGATATGGAGTGGGGTACTTACCCAGTCGGCCACAACTGAGGTGTGTTTGGATGACGTTGTTGTCGGGTATATTGGGTTAGTTGATCAACGCTGGCTTGAAAGGTTTGATGTTCGTTCTCGTGTTGCGGTTTTTGAGATTGATCTTGAAGTGTTGCTTCCGCACATTGAGAGCGAGCGTGAGTTTGTTCCTATTTCGAAGTATCCGGATGTGGTGCGGGATATTTCTTTTATTATTAATCGTGATGTGCGGATCGATGATGTTCAACGGATCATGTATGGTGCCGTCTCGGGCTTGCTTGATGATGTAGATCTTTTTGATATGTTTGAAGGTGAGAAGCTTGGTGAGGATAAGAAAAGTCTCTCCTTTCATCTTGTATTTCGTTCTCGTGAACGCACTCTTACGAGTGAAGAGGTGGGGCATGAGATGGGAAAAATAGTTCGTGCATTACAGGACACATTTAGTATTGAGTTGCGATAGGTTTTTTCGTGTAACAAAAAGACCGGCATTGCGCCGGTTTTTTGTTACTGTAGGATTTCTGTTCCGTTGAGGTATACTCGAAGGTTTGTGTTAAGGTATAGGTTGTTGCCACTTTTTGAAATTGTGTAACCCTCATTCGATGTTGCCCCAGAAATCAATGCAAGAGCGTTATTTTTTTCTTGGTCTGTACAGTTGGAAAATTCGTTTCCATCATACCAGTAACACGTTCCATCAATTCCATACGTTTGTAATTTGTCTCCTACTTGGTCGAAATGATAGACTTTGTTATCGGGTGTTTCCAGGACGAGGCCATTTTGTGTTTCTTCGATGTAAAATGCATATACCGTACCTGTTGCTGCGAATAAAAGAAAAGGAATAAGATATTTCATATGGTTTGTTTTTAGAAAAGAAAAAGGCTCATTAAAGAGCTCTTTCGCGTATAGTAATATAGTATCATGAAATCTAGATTTGGTCAAATTTTTGGGTTTGCATGTGACAGGGATTCGGAGTATAATAAACCGTAACAGGAGCTTGGTGCTTTTGTTTTTATCCGTTAAAAATGTGTATCCTCCGATATAACCTTCGGTTATTCTCAGGATACTCAATATCAGTGACGTTAATTAAGAACAAGGTATAGCAAAAGTAGTGTAATCCCTCGATAAGCTTGGGGTGCTCAATTTTACTGTTGCTCATCTTGTTCGCAAGTAAAATTGGCATGGCAAACGATGATGAGAAAAAAGGAAAATTAGACACTAAAGGAGGTGCTTCGTATACTGCGAAGGATATTTATGTATTGGAAGGGTTAGAACCTGTAAGGAAGCGCCCCGGTATGTACATTGGTTCTACTGGGATTGATGGCCTTCACCACCTTATTTGGGAGGTGGTGGATAATTCTATCGATGAGGCAATGGCCGGACATGCGAAAAATATAGAAATTCGTATTTTTGATGGACACAAGGTTTCTGTGAGGGACGATGGAAGGGGTATTCCTGTTGAAGTACATCATCAAACAAAAAAATCAGCCCTTGAAACAGTGCTTACTACACTTCATGCGGGGGGAAAGTTTGGGGGAGACTCCTATAAAGTTTCTGGAGGTCTCCATGGTGTAGGTGTGTCTGTTGTAAATGCTTTATCCCGATACCTTAAAGCCGAGGTGTGCAGAGACGGAGGGGTTTATGTGCAGGAATATGAGAGGGGTGTGCCTAAGGCGTCTGTAAAAAAGGTTGGAAAAAGTGATGTGACCGGAACTACCATCACCTTTGATCCGGATCCAGAGATTTTTGGTGTGAAAGGAGAGGATGGACTCGTGATGCCTGAATATGATTTGAAGAAAATGCTTGAACACCTTCGTCAGCAAGCATATCTTACACGAGGCGTGCGTCTTCAGGTGTGGGATGAGCGCAAAGCCTCTTCTGAGGGATATGGTTTTTATTTTGAAGGCGGGCTTCGATCCTTTTTGCTTTATCTTGTTGAAAACGAAGAGCCGCTTCAGACGGTTCCATTCTATGTTATGAAGGAAGATGAAGGGATTATTGTGGAGGTTGCAGCAATGTATACGGATGATCTTCAGGGTAAGGAGCTTAGTTTTGCAAACAACATTTATACCCCTGAAGGGGGAACACACCTTACTGGTTTTCGTTCTGCGCTTACTCGTGTTTTAAATGACTATGCACGAAAAAATAATTTCCTCAAAGAAAATGATGAAAACCTTGTAGGTGACGATGTACGTGAGGGGGTAACGGTAATCGTGTCGGTGAAGCTTTTGTCGGACAAGTTGCAATTTGAGGGGCAGACGAAGGCAAAACTTGGAAATCCGGAAGCGCGTCAGGCGGTAGAGTCTGTTGTGAATGAGGGGCTTCAAGAGTTTCTTGAAAAAAATCCTCAAGAGGCGAAAAAGATTCTAGAAAAGGTTATTCTTGCTGCAAAAGCAAGAAAAGCGGCGAAGGCTGCAAGGGACACTGTATTGAGAAAGGGGGCGCTTGAAGGACTTGCTTTACCTGGAAAACTTGCGGATTGTTCTTCGAGAAGTGCCGAAGAATCAGAATTGTTTATCGTAGAGGGTGATTCTGCAGGCGGATCTGCAAAACAGGGGAGAAATAGGAGATTTCAAGCTATTTTGCCACTTAAAGGAAAGATTTTGAATGTTGAGAAATCTCGTATTGATAAGATGCTTGCTAATAAGGAAATACGTTCGCTTGTGATCGCTCTTGGTACTGCCATTGGTACAGAATTTGATATTTCAAAGATTCGTTACCATAAGGTAGTGATTATGACCGACGCTGATGTTGATGGATCGCACATTCGAACCCTTTTACTTACACTATTCTATCGTTATTTTCCGGACGTCATTAATGCCGGGTATCTGTATGTTGCGGTTCCTCCGTTGTACAGAATAGAGAAGAGTAAGAAGGATGTAATGTATGCGTATACTGAGGAAGAAAAGGTAAAAATTATAAAAACGATGGGAGGAGAAAAAGGAATTTCCCGATACAAGGGTTTGGGTGAGATGAATCCGGAACAGCT
>CAYLXU010000037.1:0-8853 GCA_964388055.1 uncultured Candidatus Saccharibacteria bacterium
ATCGTTGGCTTCTGTAAGCAAAATCAAATAGAGAACTAGTCCAGCTCCGTGCGCAACCGGATTGCCTTCCGGAGATAATACCAAGAGGTAACTGATGTGACTGAGACTAAACACAGTAATCATAAGCCCCCAGTGCATACTGCTTACCGCATGCAAAAACCCTTTCATCTCACCAATCAACACCATCCGAAGAGGAAGAAAAAGAAACATGTACACTGGAATAAAAATTAGAAACATCCCATACCACTGATCGTACACCCAGAAATATTGCACAGGAATGGCAAGATATGCCCACTTAAGAAGACGGTGGTCTGCTTCCCTCAAAGGAATAAGACTCAAATACTCTCTTAGCGCCAGGAAACTGGCTCCTGTAAACATAAGGAGGATCAGTACGGGATGGGAAACAAAAGCAATCAAAATAATCGACACAATAATCCACCAAGATTTAATTCGCGAAAAAAGTTCTACATGGTTACCATTCGGTCTTACGATTCTGAGCGCAAGACAAAAAAGACTAGCGACCACAAGAACGGAAAAAATTCCTGCCAAAACCAGCAACACGTTATCTGTAACCGCAAACGTCATCTCCTCACCTCCTTCAAAGCCTCTTGAGTTCGATGCACAACCGTCACCACAAGCAAAAGACTAAAGAGCCACCAAAAAACCTCTAATGAAGAAGCTAGGTGCCCCCAAAATCCTAAAAAAATTGCCAATGCGCCAAACAGAAACGCTCTGTCGCTTTTCCCCATGGGACCATCATAACGCCGTGAGGCGCCGATCTGAACTCCAACAATCCCTGCAACTTCGGTAAGCATAGCCAGAAATACCACCACAACAACCATCACTGAAGATACACCAGACACCAAGGCAAAAGGGAGATAAAGAAAAACATCAGAAACCACATCCCCTAGCTCATTAAGAAACGTGCCGAGATCGCTTTTCATATTATGCTCTCGTGCAAGCATGCCATCGATTGCATTAAGCGCCATCCGGACAAATAGCACAACAGGAATCAAAAGCAAAACCGGTCCCTCATGATTAAAAACCAACAAAAGACCGGTTGCAAAAGACAATAGGATAGCACTGATCGTAACCTGGTTTGGAGTTACTCCCCAGACCGCCAAATTCCTCACTAAACCACGCAAGAGATCCTGAAATTTTGGCTTCAGCTGATACACACTCATCATCTTTTCCACTCCTCCCACATCAAGGAACTAAAAACGTAATAACACGTATTTAAAAAATTGTATATACCTACACAAATCCCATCACCATTTGTACCCAATCTATTTTCTGCTATGGTATGAAAAGTGCTGTAATGACTATTAAGGAGGAGCGCATGCAACACCCTTACTACACCGTTGAACAGATGATCGAAATGATCGACGAACCAAATCAATCTGCGTGTGCGCAAATCTTAAAGGAAAACAAAAAGCTCTTTCAAACCGTCCAAGGATCAACCCACAACCACCAGGCGTGGTCCGGAGGATATTTCGATCATGTCCAAGAAATTATGAATATTGTAATTGTGTTATATGCCAAACTCAACACACTCCGACCACTCCCCTTTACTCTTTCTGATGCTCTCCTGGTAGTGTTTCTCCACGATATCGAAAAACCATGGAAATATGAACTAGAAGAAACCGGAGAACTTAGAGTTATAGAAGCACTAAGACCAAAGGAGGCACAACACGTTTTTCGAGCCCAGAAGCTGAGAGAATATGGCATCGTCCTTACAGAACAACAACAAAACGGTATGAGATATGTTGAAGGTGAATTTGATGACTACACAAACAAAGAACGCAAGATGGGTCCTCTCGCGGCCCTATGTCATCTTGCTGATGTAACAAGTGCGCGCATCTGGTTTAATCACCCAACTCAATATGACGATCCGTGGGTAGGTGCTACAAAAATCCGAAAATAACGCAAAACCGGCAACATAGCCGGTTTTAAATTAGTTTTGACATAGCGCAATGCCCATGATACAAACAATTCGGTTCTTTTATAATGCCCGCAAGGAGATATAATGCAGAGAAAAACTCCCTATGATGGCATCACTGGATTCACCACACCACAACAAGTCCAGACACTTCTCGATACGCGAGTAAGAAACATGCGAATCTATGGTGTTCCAGAAAATGCGCACACGATGCAGGTTCCATTTACTGAAAGACTTCTTATGGTGGGAGTTCTTGTAAGTTCAAAAACGATGCGTGGTCTTACAAACAAATGGCCCAATCGTTACCCAAAGATCGAAGATGTGCCCGCACTCTTTACTAATCATCCCGCCGCATTCAACCTCATCCACTTCAACACAAAAGAACCGGAAGAGTTGTGCACACAGCTCGAAACACTTGTGCAAATAGGCGGACCAAACCTTCACGGATTTCAGCTCAATATCGCATGGCCATCACCAAGACTTCTCGAACAATTTCTTGTGCGCAATCCTTCCGTGCGAATTGTGCTTCAGGTGGGTAGTACTGCATTCGAAGAAGTAAGCAACTCCCCGACAGTGCTCGCAAGAAAAGTGGCACAAGAATATGTTGGGCTTGTAGACTACATCCTACTCGACCCAAGTGGTGGACTTGGAAAATTAATAGACGTGGATACCGCACAAGCATATCTCGAAGAACTTAAAAATAAAGATCTCCCCATCGGACTCGGAATAGCTGGAGGTCTTAACGAAGAAACACTGCAAACCATCGCACCCCTTACAAAAAAATTCCACAACCTTAGCGTTGACGCTGAGGGCAGACTACGTGACACAAACGACAACCTCGACATTGAAAAGGCGACACGCTATCTTAAAAACTTAAGAAACCTATTTTCGTAAAAACAATAAGCCCCTCTTAGAGGGGCGTTTATTTTTTGGGAAACATTTGGATTGTCACCCAAGCAAAAATAACCCAAAGCGCGTAATACCCAGCATGAATCAACCAACTTTCTTCCTTAAGGCAGAATGACATTGCCGCCATCGCCTGAAGCGCTAAAAACCAAACAATTATTACAACTACAGCCTTAAGATTAATGAGTCCCCATTTCACATTAAGCACCCACTTTTTTAAAAAATGCTTCTTCCATGATAGCACGTGTGGTATACTAAACACCAAGAGTAAAAAATACTAATTATTTCACTATGACAGAAGAACAAAGAAAAAAATTAAATGTACCCGCATCGAAACTCCCTACGTTTGAAGGACCAACCGATTTCCGCGCATCACTCCACTGGAAAGTATTTCGTGTTATGGCGGAAATGGTAGACGGGTGGCAATTTTTAGCTGATTTCAAAAAAACAGTCAGCTTTTTTGGCTCTGCTCGTTTTTCCGAAGATAACAAGTGGTATAAGGCAGCGCAAGAGCTAGGAAAACTATGTGCTGAACACGGATATGGTGTTGTTACGGGAGGTGGCCCAGGCATTATGGAAGGAGGAAATCGAGGAGCTTACGAAGCAGAAGGAATATCTATCGGTCTCAACATAAAGCTCCCCTTTGAGCAACGTATTAATCCTTATGTGAATAGAGACATCTCATTTCATTATTTCTTTACACGTAAAACAATGCTCTCCTTCGCGGCGCAGGCATATGTCTACTTCCCCGGCGGATTTGGCACGCTTGATGAACTCTTCGAACTCATTACTCTTATCCAGACAAAAAAAATAGAGGCACATGTCCCTGTTATTATGTTAGGAAAAGAATTCTGGAGTCCTCTCAATGACTTTATAAAAACTCAGCTCCTCGAAAAATTCGAATCAATAGACGAAGAAGACATGAAAATCTATCAAATCGTCGATACGCCGCAAGAAGCACTCGAAATCATCCTCAAAACCCCAGAACGCAAGATATTTGGGTACTAGAAGCAAAAAATGGGGGCCCCCGGTCAAAAAACCGGGGTTTTTAATATTCAATACTCGGGTCTGAAAACTGAAACATTCACAATCTAAAAAATGTGAACATCCCACACTGGATATGTTTTTGTAAAGAGTTGCCAACTACTTAAAAAGATTTTAGAATCGTAACATTGCAATCAGTACATTATTAACTAATAACACTATATGAATTACGCACCATTGCTCGTATCGGCAGCAGGCATACTCTACAGCCTCTACCTCATACGATCCGTCCTCGCACTTAGCGCGGGAGACTCAAAAATGCAACAAATATCTGCCGCGATTCAGGAAGGATCGCAGGCATACCTCAACCGTCAAAACAAAGCGGTTTTGGTAGTCGCAGTAATTATCACAATAGCTCTTTGGTTTGCTCTCGGAGCAACAACCGCAATCGGGTTTCTTGTTGGAGCCTTCCTATCTGGCCTCGCCGGCTATCTTGGAATGAATATCGCGGTACGCTCAAATGCACGCACTACAGAAGCTGCAAAAACCGGACTCCAAACCGCGCTTGATGTAGCATTCAAAGGAGGCGCCGTTACAGGAGTGCTTGTTGTATCACTCGGTCTCCTTGCCGTAAGCGGTTATTATCTGCTCACCAATGACGTTTCGAGTCTCATTGGTCTTGGATTTGGAGCAAGTCTTATCTCAGTTTTTGCTCGCCTAGGAGGAGGAATCTACACAAAAAGCGCTGATGTGGGGGCAGATCTTGTAGGAAAAGTAGAGGCCGGTCTTCCAGAAGATGATCCAAGAAACCCAGCAGTAATCGCAGACAATGTGGGTGATAACGTCGGAGATTGCGCAGGTATGGCGGCTGATCTCTTTGAAACGTACACCGTCACGATTATTGCCGCAATGTTGCTTACAAACCTTATCTTTCCCGGAAATTTTGGACTTCTTACACTCCCCCTTCAAATAGGAGGGCTTGCAATTGTCGCCTCAATTTTGGGACTTTATTTTGTGAAACTCGACAAAACAGGAGACATCATGAAGGCGCTCTATAAAGGACTCTTTGCAAGTGCAATCATCGCAGGACTCTTCTTCTGGGGTTTCATCGAATATTTTCTCATAAATACAAGTGAAATATCCTCAACAAATATCTACTTCTCCCTTCTTATAGGACTTGTAGTGACCGCAGTTACAGTATGGATCACCGACTACTACACCGCAAAAAAATATAAACCAGTGCAACAGGTAGCTGAAGCAGCAAATTCAGGACACGGCACAAACGTTATTATGGGTCTTGCCGTTGGACTCGAGGCAACAGTTTTGCCGGTTATTATCATCGTCGCGGCTACTCTTGGCGCATACACACTTGCGGGTCTTTATGGAGTAGCACTTGCGGTGCTCGGCATGCTGTCTCTTACAGGGATTGTTGTTGCCATTGACTCGTTTGGCCCAATTACCGACAATGCAGGTGGAATCGCCGAAATGACAGAACAGCCAGAATCTGTAAGAAAAATCACCGACGCCCTTGATGCGGTTGGGAATACCACAAAAGCGGTAACAAAAGGATACGCAATTGCCTCAGCGGGACTTGCGGCACTTGTCCTCTTCTCTGCATATATTGAAGAAATTGAAGCAACAGGAAGAAAAATAGAACTTGTTCTTCAAGACCCTTGGGTCCTCGCAGGTATCCTCATTGGAGCAAGCATCCCCTACCTCTTTGCTTCTATTGCGATGCGCGCAGTAAGTACGACCGCTCAATCTGTTGTTCAAGAAGTACGCACCCAACTCAAAGAAAACCCGGGAATTATGGAGGGCAAGTCGTTACCAAACTATGGCAGAACAGTGGATATTGTCACCAAGGCAGCATTAAAAGAAATGACACTTCCCGCACTTATTCCCGTAGTAGCAGTAGTCTTGGTCGGACTTCTCCTTGGTGCAGAGGCGGTCGGAGGTCTCTTAATTGGATCTATTATTACCGGAATCTTCCTCGCACTCTCCATGACAACAGGAGGTGCTGCGTGGGATAACGCCAAAAAATATATTGAAGAAGGACACTATGGAGGAAAAAAATCCCCTGCTCACCAAGCAGCGGTAACCGGAGATACAGTTGGAGATGTGTACAAAGACACAGCAGGGCCGGCAATTAATCCAATGATTAAGGTTGTAAATATTGTAGCGCTTCTTCTTGTCAGGTTCTTAAAGTAAACCCCGTAAAAATAGGTAAACAAAGCCCCCGTTGGGGGCTTTGTTTTATGTCTTGAAAATGCAGGCTCAGATTGTTATAGTACTTCTTAGTTCTTTGCTAATGCGGGGTAACACGATGACGCAATGCCCGAGAAAAATTCGACTCTTTATCCATCTCAAACAAAAAGAGTATGCGAAGCGTGTAAAAAAAGAGCTTAGAAAACTTGCCGGGAGCAAAATAGCCGTATTTCTTGACAGAGAAAGCATCCATCAACTTATAGAAACGGATAAACAAACATATGAAAAGATATTTGGCGGTAAGATAGAATTACAGATTGCACACAATAAAGGAGCTGAGGGGGTGGAATATTGGAGAGAAGTTCCTCATCCACATGTTCCACAACCACTTAAGAACCTTATAGATTTTGTAGAAGTAGATCGCCCTCTTTCTGTCTCTTTAAAAAATTAAAAACCCGTTTCATCGGGTTTTTACATTTGTCTTAAAATTTTTATTCTTTCCTCTATTGGGGGGTGTGTAAGAAAAAGTGCGTGAAGCCATGGCGTTTTTTTCCTTTTATCAAATGGATCATCAAGCCACAAATGCGCAGTGGTATTATTTGCAGTTGCCATTGGTGTTGTGTCCGACGCAATCTTCTCAAGCGCGCTTGCAAGACCTTCAGGATATCGCGTAAGAAGCGCACCGGATGCGTCTGCTAAAAACTCCCGCTTTCTTGATATGGCAAGCTGCATAAGTGTCGCAGCGATTGGGGCAAGGATAGAAAGGACAATTCCGATAACAATAAAAATCCCCCTCGTTCTACCATCATCATCTCTGTCTTGTAGTCCACCCCACAACCATGATCGTAAAAACCAATCAGAAATAAGAGAAATGAACCCCGCCAAGATAATTGCAATTGTTGAAACAAGCATATCCCTGTTTCCGATATGGGAAAGCTCGTGCGCAAGAACCCCTTCAAGCTCAGAACGATTAAGTCTTCTCAGCAACCCCTCCGTCACGGCTACTACTGCGTGTTCTGGATCACGCCCTGTTGCAAACGCATTTGGTTGATTTTCTGGAACAATATAAATTTTGGGAATGGGAAGACCTGCAGTGATCGCAAGATTTTCAACGATATTATATAATTCACGAGCATTTTCAGGTGTAACAGGTTGGGCGTGATACATACCAAGCACAATCTTATCGGAATACCAATAGCTAATAATGCTCATTAAACAGCTAAAAATAACTGCGACATATAGTATGCTAGGGTTCACATATGCTTGCGCAAATACAAAACCAACACCAATTACAACACAAAAAAACACGGTAAACATCAACCATGTTCTCCGAATATTCGCATCTTTGTGTGTATAAAGTGTCATGCGTAAAAATCTAATTCAAATCTATAAAATACATTCGAATACTCCAAATAAATATTTGTTGCATTCGCAATCGTTCACAAATTCAAATTGTGCTTTTAAAACTTCACAGAAACAGGTTCTCGCTCAACACTATTCTCCAGTTCAAAAAACTCGCGCTTTTTAAACCCAAGCATGCCTGCAATAGTATTTGCAGGAAACGATTCTAGGTATGTATTGAAATCTCGCACATTCCCATTATAAAACCTGCGTGCTGCCTGTATCTTGTTTTCGGTATCAGAAAGCTCATCCTGAAGCCTGGTAAAACTTTCTACCGCACGAAGTTGAGGATATGCTTCAGCAACAGCAAAAAGACCCCTAAGAGCCCCCGTAACGGCAAGATCAGCCACCTCTTTCTCGTGAACTGACTGAGCACCAAGTGCCTTTGCGCGAGCTTCAGTAACGGCTTTAAATGCACCACTTTCGTGTGCAGCATATCCTTTTACCGCCTCAACAAGATTGGGTATGAGATCGTATCTCCTCTTTAACTGAACATCGATATCAGACCACGCCTCGTCCACTCGATTTCTGGTTACAACGAGACTGTTGTATGTCGCAATAACCCAAACCAATAAAACACCCACGAGCCCAAAAACAACGTATAGAATAGTCATATAATTAATCTTTTACTTTGTTCTTATTATACTCAAAAATACACAAAAAACAACGGAGACACATCCGCCCATTCATGCAAACGAAAGTACTCTCCTATCGATGTCTTAAGCCGACTTGCTTACCAGCTTTTTTTGCACGCTTTTTTTTCGCTAGTTTCTTCTTTTTGTACATAAACTTTTAAAACAAACTACAATTTTTTTATAAGTTCCTCGGGGGAGCCTACCAACTCTCGAAAAAATACCTGTCTGCAAACCTCATCATCTGCAGCAAGCGCATAGATCGGTTTACCAGTTGAGACCGCAAACCCTATTTCAAGAGTAGTGCTATTTCCAGAATATCCTTCTTTGTTGTAAATGAAAACCACATCCGCCATACGAATTTTGTGAAAATGATCATGCGAGAGCCCAAGAGCAATATACTTCTTATCATCATTCGAAAGTTTTTCCCATCCCTCAGGATCAAAACGAAAATGGGGCTCAAAAACAACAACACCTGCTTCTTTTAATCTTTTGGCAAACTCACGTATTTCTGTTTTAAAACGCGTACTTCCACAAATAACTACTGAGCGCATATATAAAATCCTAATAAATTCCGATGACGGTCCCAACGGGAATCGGTCACAAGTTCGCCTTCGGCGACTCGCGACCCCGTCTCGCATCCTTCGACTCGCTTGGCTCGCTCAGGATATGCTCCGACTTTCGATTCCCGACGCAAGCCAAGCAGTTGGCTTGCTTTGGTACCGCTGTTGCGGTCCCAACGGGAATCGGTCACAAGTTCGCCTTCGGCGACTCGCGACCCCGTCT
>CAYLXU010000038.1:0-8697 GCA_964388055.1 uncultured Candidatus Saccharibacteria bacterium
TGTGCGACAGATCTTTGGTGGATCAGCATGGGTACGGGAAGTGCGTGAAAGTGAGATGCCTGAGCTTGGCGAGGTGTGGTTTCGTCCTGACGCGGATGGTGTCCTTCAATCTTGGAAGGCAAACTACGATAGCAGTGACTAATTAAAAAGATAAAAAACCCGTACAGCGCGGGTTTTGTTTTTATCTCATTAGGGTGATTCTGCCCCCACTCTTTTTATATGTGATGTTGACAGATAACTATAAATAATATATGATTTATTTGTTCGACTTCAACAAGAGAGACGCCTCGGTTCGGTGGAGCTGGTGAGGGATAAGGTAGTCACGAACCTTGTTTCTCCTCCGCGCCTGACTTACCCACGTGACGGGGACACGGTTGGTATCCATACAAGGAAACTGACCCGTAGCAATCCGAACCTGAAGTTGAGCACACGGGCCTTCGCATAGGCCCTTTTTCATTTTTTTAAAGTACGTAGTTTTTGTATAATAAAAAAGATAGTGAGATGGTAGACATAATTTTTTAGACTACACATGAAATATTTACAAAAATTATTTTATCAATCGAGATTGTAATAACCGGGTATGCCAATAAAGGAACTTTTTGTAAGTTACATAAGGAATCTTATTTTCGGGGTCGAGGATGGGCTTGTTTCGACGGTCGGACTGCTTTCTGGTATCGCAGTTGCGGGTGTGGCTCGATCGGAGATTTTACTTACGGGTACTATTCTTATTTTTGTTGAGGCTTTTTCGATGGCAGTAGGAAGCTTTCTCTCAGAGCAGTCTGCTGAAGAATATACTTTGGGGAGGAGTGTTTCTCCGCGTTATGCGTTTATGGATGGTGTGATTATGTTCTTCTCTTATTTTTTGGCAGGGTTCGTTTCTCTTGCTCCCTATGTATTTTTTGAGGAAGGCAATGCTTTTTGGGCTTCTATTATTTTTTCTCTTGTTGCGCTTTTTTTCTTAGGTTTAATAAGCGCGAAGATGTTTCATGCGCGATTGCTGCGAAGTGGGTTGAGGATGTGTATTATCGGTGGTATTGCAATCGGGGTTGGTGTGTTTGTGGGGCAGTGGGTCGGGCATTTTTGATAAAGCATAAAAAATTAGACGGTTCGTAGAGCCGTCTAATCAGGGGTTAGTATATACTTTTTTAGAATTTTGTGGTATTATCATATCGGTTCATTGTCATGCCCGAGGCAGATCCGCCTTTGGTGGAAAAGGGGGTAGTGTGCGTGCTGATTCAACATCATAAGATTACGAAAGAGCATGTGCTCGAGGTAATAAGTGCTGTATGTGACTCTGGGCTTGTGAGCCCTGGCGCAGCGGATAAATATCTTCAGAATTTTGCTTGTTTTGAAACACAACGGGAGCGAATTGAGGCTGATTTTGCGAATGTGTGGGTCGCTTCGCTAAATGGGGATCTCTTAAGCGCGCCAACGCTTCAAGAACTTCTTGATACGATTAAGGGTAGGGTGAATCAGGATCGGGCATATATTGAATTTGTGGGGGTCTCTGCATGAAGATAATTCTTGGTTCTCAATCCAAAGGACGACGAACTGTTTTAGAGGATATGGGGTTTGTGTTCGACGTGATGTCTCCAGATATTGATGAAAAGGCTATTCGATATGAAGATCCACATGAACTTACACGTGCTCTTGCATTTGCGAAAGCAGAAGTCTTAATTCCTAAGATTTTCGAACCAGTCTTGCTCATCACGTCTGATCAGGTGGTTGTATGTAATGGACGCGTGCGTGAAAAACCAGAAAGCTATGAAGAGGCAGTGGCGTTTTTAAAAGGTCACGATACGTTTCCATCTCAGACGGTGACTTCGGTGGTCGTGACGAATACGTGCAATGGGCGGCAAGTTTTTGGTACAGATATCGCAACCGTGTTCTTTTTTCCCATTCCTGATGAAGTGATAGATGCGTATATACAGACCGGAGATGCATTTGTGCAGGCAGGCGGATTTGATCACAATCATGAATTGTTGAAGCCCTATGTAAAACGTATTGACGGAGAACCGGAGAGTGTTACAGGGTTACCGAAAGCGCTTACATTGGATTTGGTACAAAAGGCGTTGTTGGTGAGCCTAGAATAGGAAGGGGGTGAAAGCAGGATGAGACGATATACATTGTTTGGAGTCGTGTTCGCTTTCTTGCTCTTTTTTGCGTCTTTTGTGCGTGGAGAGGAAAAAGTGGGCGCGTGTCCTCCTGATCAGCTTGTATTTTCCGCGAAGCCAGGAAATGTGACGTTCAAGCACAAAATTCATGCGGATCGAGCTCAGTCGTGTACGGTGTGCCATGATGGCATATTCCCAAAAGATGCAAAGGCGCCATTGAACTACAAGCCCCATCTAAAAGCAGAGGCACATAAAATTTCTTGTGCCGCATGTCATGTAGCAGATGGCACCTCCTTCCCTTCCAAAGGAAGTTGTATGAAATGTCATACAAAGTAGACACATACACAACCGGTGATGCCGGTTGTTTTTGTTTTTTGTGGTATCATATAACTATTATGATGAACTATTTTGGCGGGAGCGGAATGATGGGGGGATTTGGCTCTCTCATGTTCCTTACGTGGCTCGTCTGGACTGTGGTGGGGGTTCTTGCCATTGTCTGGCTCTGGCAACATATTAACAAAAAGTAGAAAATACATTCTTTCCACTTTTTATAGGTAGAGGGTTTAGAAATACCCAACACGTCGTTGCAAAGACGGCGTGTTTTTTTTTAAATTTTGTGGAATGATTAAGAAAAGATATGGATATTTTTCAGCTTATTATTTTGGGGATAGTTGAGGGGTTTACGGAGTTTCTTCCCATTTCTTCAACAGCCCACCTTATTCTCACGTCCCGCCTGCTTGGTCTCCACGAATCCGAGTTTTTGAAAAGTTTTACGATCGCAATTCAGTTGGGGGCAATATTCGCAGTGGTTCTCCTCTATGCGCGTAGACTTGTTGTGGATTGGGAGATGAATAAGCGGGTGCTTGTTGCATTTCTTCCAACCGCTGTTATTGGATTTGGGCTCTATAAAATAATTAAGGGGATTTTTTTTGAGAATATCGGGGTTATTATATTGGCGCTTTTTGTTGGAGGAGTTTTTCTTATCCTTTTTGAACGTTTTTATAAGGGGCATGATGAGAAGGGGGGTACGGAAGTTGTCTCTTATACACAAGCTTTTTTAATAGGATGTGCACAGGCATGTGCGGTTGTCCCGGGGGTCTCACGGGCCGGAGCGACAATAGTGGGGGGGATGTTGTTGGGAGTTCCGAGGAAGGCTATTGTGGAATTTTCGTTTCTTCTTGCCATTCCTACCATGGCTGCGGCAACTGGATATGATTTACTGAAGAGTGGTGATGGATTCACTCCAGATCAATTTTCACTTCTTGCGATTGGATTTGTTTTTTCCTTTTTCTTTGCTCTATTGGGGGTGCGTTTTTTCCTTCATTATATTCAGCACAAATCATTTATCGGGTTTGGGGTTTATAGAATAGCGATATCTTTCATCCTTGGCGTTTATTTACTGTTTTGGTCCTAAGAGATGTTTTAGGGTTTTTGAATTACAATAAATTGACTTTATACAAATTCTGTGATATCATTAAAGAAGCATGAATGGAGGTGGTTGGATTGAACAAGAAACAGAGACGTTGGTTTCTCGAGGTTCTTAAGGGACTTGTGAAGAAGCCGGACGAAGTAGGATTCAAGATTGGTACAGGGCTTTTTGGTCTCGATATTGTGCTCGTGGTTGCTCCTCTAGACGAGGAGAGGTTTACCACAGAGGTTATTGAGGCGCTGAAAATCCTGGTGCGGAACGTTACCGGAGAGGAATTGCCCATGATTCATTTTGAAGGGAAAGAGGCATACACTCTTCGAGAGCTTGTGCAGTTTATGTAAAAGCGGCGAGAATGTCGCAGACTCTAGAAAACTTCTAGAGCTTTTTTGTTTTTGGATGCTTGATAGAATACAAACATATGCAAGAAAGCGAACTAATTATTGACAGCAATCTTTCTCCGGAAGAGGCATTGCTTCAAAACCCGCGATGTGTAGCGCCAAGAGAGATAATTGATTGCCTTGTTTTGTTACAGCTGCGTTATTGGTCGTTTGATGGAAGAGTGCATCAGGGTCAGATGGTTATTGATAAAGAGGTTGCTCAAGATGTTGAAGAGACTTTTAATACTTTGTATGCATTACGGTTTCCTATTGCCTCGATCGTTCCCGTTGCTCATCCAAAGATCGGTTGGGATGACGATGCTTCAATGAATATGAATAATACCTCCGCCTTTAATTATCGTCCTATTACCGGAGATGGGTTGTGGCGTCTCTCATATCATGCGTATGGATTGGCGATTGATATTAATCCACTCTTGAATCCTTACATTAAAGGGGAAGATGTAAGGCCCAAGGGGGCGGTTTACGATATGACTCGCTCAGGAACTATTGTGGATGGAGGCGATGTGGTTCAGGTGTTTGAGGGAAAGGGGTGGGTATGGGGAGGGCGTTTCAAATCGCTTAAGGACTATCAGCATTTTGAAAAGCACCTCGTATAGGGTAGTGACCTTGGTGTGATCCGTTTCTTGTTTCTTATTTTTTAGATATAATTTGGAAAGCTGAGAGCGGAAGAATATTGTCAAAATATAGAAATTGTGATATAATGTTAAATTATGGAACAAGAACTTCAACATATAAACAAAAAAGATCGTTATGAGTTGCGTCAGGAGGAAAAACGGAAGGCAGCTCAGACATTCCAAAGAGAGCGTACAGTGAAGCGCTTTGCGTTATGGGGAGGGGTTGTCGTGATTCTTATAGGAGGAGTGTTTGGCATGATTAAACTTGGATCTTCTTCTCCTCAGGGAAAGACGGCGCTTCTTGCAGATGTTGTTGCTCCTTCTGATTGGGCGAAAGGAAGAGAGGACGCAAGGGCAACTCTTGTTGAATATAGTGATTTTCAATGTCCTGCGTGCGGTGCATATTATCCTCTTGTAAAACGTATCAATGATGAGTTAGGGGATGATGTCAGGTTTGCCTACCGTCATTTTCCACTTCCACAACACAAGAATGCAAAACCGGCAGCGTATGCAGCCGAAGCTGCAGGAAGGCAGGGAAAATTTTGGGAGATGCATGACAAAATTTTTGAGGGACAGGATAACTGGTCCGAATCTCCCCGAGCGGAAGAAATATTCATCCAATATGCAACAGATCTTGGGTTGGATATAGAGCGCTTTAAAACAGACGTGGGTTCAGATGAGATTCGCGCAAAAGTAGAAAACGATTATTCAAGCGGGGTTCGCTCTCAGGTCAATGCGACTCCGACCTTTTTTCTAAACGGTAAAAGGATACAACCACGAAGTTATGATGATTTCAAAGACATTATCACAAAAGAAATTTCCAATCGTTCCTAGGTGGTTTATTGTTGTTTTTGTGGTGATAGGTTTTATTGGTTTTTTGGATGCGACATATCTTACCGCGGAGCACTATCTTGGTTTTGGATTAAATTGCAGCATTATTAATGGATGTGAAGAGGTGACCACGAGTCCTTATTCTGTCGTGATGGGATTTCCGGTTGCGCTGTATGGCGCGATGTATTATCTCTTACTTTTTTTGCTTGGGGTCATGTATTTGGATAGTGGGAAAGATATAGTATTGTATTTTGCGATGCTGTTTACTCCGCTTGGGTTTTTCGCCTCTCTTTGGTTTTTATACCTTCAGGTTTTTGTAATTAAAGCATTGTGTCTCTATTGCTTAGTATCTGCGGGTACCTCTACTACACTTTTTGCACTCGGCATATATTATTGGCATCTTCTTGCCAAGGGTATAGATGTGTCAGCTGTAAAAAGAGTGGATAGCGTAAGTGCGTAAAGGGGAATATTTGGTTTGCGAGGATCCGTTTTTAGAAACGGTTTTTTGTTTTGTAATAAATGAATAATCTTATGTGTTTCGAAAGTGTTATATTTACACAATTATTTTTTTGTGGTAATATATAGATAGTACCTCGATAGCCAGGAAAGGAGTGGATAGATATATGTTTGATGGAGTTTGTGCCCACTTTATTGATACCCCGCAGGGAAAAGATGAGCTTTCATATGCAGGGAACCTTGCGAAGATGCTTAATGTTCCACTGTTTGTGCACGTAAATAACGTCTCTTCTTTTGGAGATTTCTTAGATCTTGAGTCTTTGAAGAACTGTGTCATATCTCTTACGGGACTTCCCCCCTCTCACTTGCGGTATGGTTTCGATATGCATGAAGATTTTTCTGATATGAAGATGATTTTTGTGGGTAACGGTTTTTCTGTTGATCTGGGGAGGGAGGTTTCTCATCTTGTGCCTTTTTGGGAAAAGAGGCTGGCGAGAGGAGATTCTCTTAAGGTCGTCATTCCCTTTGGAGATGGTGAGTCGGGGATTCGGGCCGCACGCATTGGCATACCCTTTGCAAAGCAAATTGGTTCCAATATTTTGTTGTGGCACACTACGTGGCGAGATGCTCAGGTTTCTTCTGAAGATATGCAGCTGCATATGTGTGAGGATGCGAAAAATGTTCTCCGCACACTTAAGGGGATGTGTAGAAAAGGTTCGGTGCCTTTTGAGGTGCGTGTTGAAAGCGCGGATGATGTTTCTGAGGGTATTGTGCGCGCAGCGCTTTTTGAAGGTGCCTCACTTATTGTCATGGCGCGCGGGAATGAAACGGGAAGAGGAAGTTATCTAGATCAGGTACTTGGACGCTCTTCGGTTCCCATATTGATTGCAAGAGAGGGTGCAGTGTCATGAACAAGAGGAGTGTTGTTTTTTCTCCTTATTTTGTGATGGCTGTTGTGCTTTTGATGTATATCGTGAAGGTGACTGCAAAGATAAGTATTGGTACGTACGTGAATTCCCCAGTTATTACAGGAGATGGATATCATAACGTGGCAGATATTTTTGAGGCGTTTCTTGTAATTGCGGTAATTTTTTACGCAACGCGCCCGCAGAGCGATGACTATCCGTTTGGAAGAAAGAATGTCGAGAATATTTTTTCACTCGCTGTTGGGACTGCTTTGTGCATTACGGCGTTTCAGCTGGCAATTCGTTGCGCGCTGCACCTTATTAGATATGTTCCCTCACTGGATGCGTGGATGCATTCTTGGGTGTCGATTCCAGAGCAGCATGCGCTTCTCATGGGGCCCCAGTATTTTTGGTATGTATTTTGTGTTACTGGTGGGAGCGCGTTTTTGTCGTTTCTTATAGGGAGGTATCAGATATACGTAGGCAGGAAGACATCGTCTGGTAGTCTCGTTGCAGACGGGTCGGAGACATTAAGTGATGGGCGAATTGAGTTTGCAGCGTTTGTCGGTGTCGTGGGAGAGTATTATTATGCGTCTCCATTTATTGAATATCCGCTTGGTCTTTTTGTTGCATTTCTTGTGTTTCGTACGGGAAGAGAGATTGCTGCAAAGGGATGGAATGCGCTTCTTCAACGTTCAATTGGAAAGGAAAAGGAAGACGGTATTCGTAACGTGGTAAAGGGAATTTGCGGGGTTGTGGATGTCGCTCAACTCAAAACGTTTCTTGCAGGAGAGCGTGTAGTATGTATCTTGAAGGTTATTACCAGGTGTGGGGAACGGACGAATATTGATATAAAGTATGCTATCGCGAAGCATGTAGGGCGTTTTCTTGAGGATGAAGGATTTGAAGAGAGTGAGTTCTTTATTCGTTTTGACAAGCCAGAGCCCCATCGTCATCGTATCGCGTATGGTATGGTGCGTAATGGTAGCGTCGATCGTGTTTCGTTGTCTCTTCAGGCTTCTACTCACATTCGTGTGTGTGATGTGGAAGATGGGGTAGTGGTGCGTTGGAAAGATGAGGTTGCGCCGGTATCGGTAGAGGAAAAGGTGATTTTACTTGCGCGAAAGCGGGTTCAAGAGGTGCGTGTTTTTGGAAATAATGACACACATACGGAACTAGAGCGTTTGGGAATTCGCATGAAAAGAACAATTTCCACCTTGCCGGAAGTATTAGGGATATCATAGCAGGTAAAACCCCAAAACGGGGTTTTTATTTTTTTGGGTTAGATTTGAAAAGTGGGGGGTGGTGTGCTATTTTTTGGGTGGATCCTTGAGATTGGAGGTGAGGGTAGATGTTCCGCTTTTCACGTCGAGTGGGAAAGGTAATGTCCATCTGGATTTCTCTACGCGAGTTTTTTAAGGGTATGTTCATGCAGCGTCCAGCGCTTCTTGTGATTGTGCGACACGCCGAGTCGCTCAGGAATGCGGTCAAACGGGGAAACGTGTATATGCCCGACGATGAATCTGCATCTTTTGTGCTGGGGACCCCAGACCACAGAATCCCGATTACCCCTGAAGGCCATAGACAGGCACGAGAAACTGGTGTTGTGTTGCGCGAAAAGTTTGGTATTTTTGATGTGGTCTATGATTCCGGATATTTGCGTACGCAGGAAACGCTTGATGAAATCCTAAGTGCTTACACATCTGAAGAGCGGGCACGTATGAAAAGACGTATAAGCCACCTTCTTCGTGAGAGAGATTCTGGATATACCTACGATATGACAATGGATGAGGTAGATGAGCATTTTCCGTATTTTCGTGAATATTGGAAACAGTTTGGATATTTTTATTCACGACCACCTGGTGGGGAGAGTCAGTCAGATGTATGTGAACGCGTGTTTCGGTTTATTGGCATGTTGTTTAAACAGCGAGCCGGAAAAAAGGTTTTGAT
>CAYLXU010000039.1:0-8551 GCA_964388055.1 uncultured Candidatus Saccharibacteria bacterium
CTATTTTCACCCAAATCCGTACTCCCTGCAGGCCATGGATCAGTTGGCTTTAGCACGTCATTGTCAACATAAAAACGAAAGTAGTTTTGAGTAAGCGTATAATCCGCCGCATATGCTTCTGGAGCAATGAATGGAAAACTACCATAAAAAAAGGAGCTAAGTGTTAGATGGCTTAGCATAACTAGGACAGCAAAGAATACTTTTATATCCTTTCTTTCTCCATATATTTCAACTTGTCTATACATATACGTTACTCTCCCCCTCCTTCATCTAAGGAACTTTTTACCTTTGTTATCTGTGAAGATGGAATGACAACCTTATTCTCCTGAAGTGGAGACTGCGGCAAGTCCTGTGAAAACGGACTCTTGTCTTCATGTTTCCCAATCACTAAGGACTCCCCTGAAGTCATGTCATACCCAAACGTCTGTACCGCACCGTCGAGACCACGCTTTTCCCACAACACCACAAATCTTGGATTTTCAGACTTTTCATCACCCTGACTTAAACGAGAAACACTTCCTGTCTCCCGATCGTACATAAACACACGCCACACACCACCCTCATACGCTTGCCATGTGATAAAATCATCACTAATGCGAGGAAACATATCATGCCATGCATTCTCAGTGATCTTCTTTGTCTCCCACGCATTATTTTTCCCCTTTTTTTCAGCAACAAAAATCTCCCAATTATTATTAATCCACCCCTGCCACACGATTACACCTTTTTGTATTTGAGGATTCATGTTGTTTGAGACACCGGTCGTAAGCTGAGTGGTGCTGGCCATGGTTCGGTCGTATACCATAATGTGCCACTTATCATCAACGAGCGCTTGCCAAACAACAGATGAACTATACAAATCGACTGCGGGAAAAAGAACATCTCTTGCGCCACGGGAAACTTGAGTGATCGCAGAACCATCTCTTAAAAACACTTCTCTACCAGCGCCGGAACGTGCTTCGGATATAAATACACTTGGCACACCCCCAACGCCCTGAGTAGACGTAGGCATTTGCTGAACCTCGTTCTTGATACAATAATAGCTCCCATCTTCAAACTCCAAACACCCCTGTCGAATTCTCTCCACAACCTCGTTACGAACTTCATCTTCAAACGTCTTGTCTGCTACTTTTTTCCTCAACTCTTCTTCAACCTCACGTCTTATCTGCTCACGCAACACATCTAGACTCACCCCGGGCTGCAACTCATCGTTCTTTACCACTACATCATTATGTGTCACATCGGCCTCAGAAAACGTGAGGCTATCTGGTGTTGTAGAAGAAGTGTCGGTTTTAATAACGACATCTGTCGTAGATGCAGTTGTTGAGGCGTTATCTGAAGTTGATGATGCTGGAGCAACAGACTCAACAACACCCTCTTCACCTAAACTCACAATCTGCCCAACATTATTAGACTCGAGCAATGATGTTGAAGACACTCCAACATCAACATCATTATCCGCAACAACGGTCCCCTGAACAAAATTTCGTTCCACGACTTCAGGCTCCTGAGCAAATACAGGGAACGCGGGAAGAAGCACCACCTGCAACAACATAATTACTGAAATATATTTATATAAATTCAAAACACCCTTTCTGTTTTCAGAAAAAACCAAAACACCAGGATGCGTGATATCCTGTATCCGTTTTGGTTCTCGTACCAGTTTTGAGTTTTTATACATAACACCCAAACCAGCTTTTCCGTTTTGTTTTATACTACGTTGCTGTATATTTGTAACTCATTCTACTCACAGTATCAGAATAAACCGAGCATCTATGTTTGCATGCCTCGGCTATCTTTAGTATACCTAGAACACACGTATATCTAAAGCACAGACTGTGGAATACATGTGCATATCAAGATTCCGCATCTTGTGTTTTTTATCTGGTATCTGGTATCTTATATCTATCTATAAAATTCGAAGCGAGAGTAGTACAATGGCAGTACACCTGCCTTCCAAGCAGGATATGCGGGTTCGATTCCCGTCTCTCGCTCCACACACGAAGAAAACAGTAAATAGAAGGCAAAAGGAACAAAAACGAGAGGGGCCCCTTCTATTTACTGTTTTCTACTTGCCATTTCTGATTCCTGTTACCAATGCACCAGTTTTATCGTTTAAATAATAAAGGGGATGTTGATGTACCATCCCTTGTTTTGGAGGCAAAAAGAGGGCAAAAAGAAGCCTTTGGGGCTTTATACGAGCATTTTGCAAGCCCTATCTACCGGTTTATATTCCTCAAAACCAGTAACCGAGAAGATGCTGAAGACCTGCTTCACCAGACGTTTCTCAAAGCATGGGACCATATTCAGTCGTACGAAGATAGAGGTGCATCGTTTCAATCATGGCTTTATAGCATTGCTAGAAACACGGTTACGGACTTTTATCGTACAAGAAAGGCAACCATCTCTCTTGCAAGTTATGCATCAGACCCAATAGAGGCACAGAAAGACCCAACAAACCATTTGGAATTGAATCTTGCACTTAAAAACATAAGAATGCACATCGATCGCCTGTCTCACACAGAACAAGATGCCCTCATTTTACGGTATGTAGAAGACCTGGAACACAAAACCATAGCAGGCATTTTACAAAAAAGCGAAAGCGCCACCAAAGTTCTCATCCACAGGGCGCTCGCAAAAATCAAACTTCGCATTGACCAAACATGAAAAAAGACCTTGTAGGAACAATTAAATCATTGCGCCACATAGAACCTGATGAAGGGCATGTTTTTCGGTCAAAAAAAAGATTGATTGCTGCGATTGACTCTCATCGAGCATACAATCTGTTTCCCTCTTTTCGCATGGCACTTGCAGCAAGTTCAATTTTGAGCGTATTGTTTCTCTACTCCCTCCCCACACCGCAAAAGGCTCCCAGAGTCGCGAGTCTTAACGAAAATGTATTGGCTCAAGAGTTAGACGCAATTAATTTCGAAAACAAAATTGAAGAGGCCAAAAAAACGAACGAAACAAACAAAGCCATAGACCGAGCAGTACAAAACCTTGCGCTTACTTCCAACCCAACACAAAGACAAAGTCCTCCGACA
This sequence comes from uncultured Candidatus Saccharibacteria bacterium, assembly GCA_964388055.1. GTDB lineage: Bacteria > Patescibacteriota > Minisyncoccia > UBA6257 > JACRHW01 > CAYLXU01. The sequence continues at coordinate 3,045 of CAYLXU010000039.1, forward strand.
ACCACCGAACTACCCGCAATAGATGAAGTCGAACCAAATAATGATCTGGATACCATTCTTGATGAACTCCTCTAAACCTATCATTTTCTCTCTGCTACTCGTATTGGGACTAAGCTTCCCAGATGTTTTTGTGTTTGCAAAGGAAACGGGCGATATTGTCGCTGTTCAAAAAAAGATCCAAACACTCAAAGAAATAAAGAAAAATGATTCCCCTACAAATAAGGTAGTTAAGCTAAAAAAAGACATCCTCTATGATATTTTTGATCTTATGATAGAAGAGGATGAAAAAATGGGAAAACGCCTACTTGAAGCCCGCGTTCCGACGAGTACGCAGGCTCGTTTTCTTGAGGCATTGTGGAATGATGAACAGTGGTATTTGGAACGCCGCCTCGACACAAATAAAGCGACGTCTTCTCAGGCGCTTGCTCATATCACCAAGGAAATCAAACAGTATCGACAAGAAACACAAGACCTGCTTCACAAACAAATTTCTGGAGTCATTCTTGTTGGTGAGGCCCGCCATGGATACAACATCACAAAAAAACGCCTAGATGAGATAACTCAAGACATTTCACAAAAATTCCCTGAAGACAAGAAAGCAATAGCCGATTCATATATTCTAAAAATCGAGGGATATCTTGGAGAAATAGAAACATCCATCTCAATTGCTTCCGGCATCTTTGAAGAAGAGATGGTGCTTGAAAAATATGAGGAAGGCATAGAAGCAATTACAAAAGCAAGTAAGCTCATCCAAGCAATTTACGAAGAATTTCTTGCAATGGGAAAAATAAGTAGCACATCAACCACAAATAACATTTGAGTTCTGCTAGAAACAAAAAGAGGTCTCATGAGACCTCTTTTTGTTTTGCATCCAATCCAAAAAGGTTATGCTACCGCATCCTTTAAGGCTTTTCCTGGACGGAACTTAGGAACGATCTTTGCTGGCACATTTACCTTCTCCCCAGTCTTTGGGTTAGTTGCCATACGTGCCGCACGCTTTGAAACACGAAATGTTCCAAAACCAGTCACAGCGACCTCTTCCCCGTTCTTTAAGGTCTTTGTAATTGTCTCAAAAACAGTGTTCACAATTTCCTGAGCCTGTGCCTTGCTTGTGTCTGCAACCTTTTGTACTGCTTCAACAAGTCCTTCTTTAGACATAAAAAAATAATTAGTGTTATGGACGACCTTTGGGTAACTTTTTCAATCGTTATATCTAAGAATCTCTACCATCCTTATTTTACTAGAAAAAATAAGGAAAATACAAGTTTATCCACAGCCCACCAACAAATAGATCTCTCCTACTCAAAAAGCTAGACAGAAAAAATTCGTATCAACTTTTCACTACCGGGCGTATTCAACTGCTCGAGTCTCTCGAATTACGTTTACCTTAATCTCCCCTGGATACTTCAAGTCTGCTTCAATTCGTTTCGCAATATCACGCGCCATCTTTGCTGCGGCAAAATCATCTACTCTTTCTGGGACCACAAATACCCTAATCTCTCTTCCTGCCTGAATTGCAAATGCCTTTTCTACTCCATCGAATGAGTGCGCAATTTTCTCAAGATCTTCGAGTCTCTTCACATAAAATTCAAGCGTCTCGCGGCGCGCGCCAGGTCTTCCTGCGGAAATAATATCAGCAGCATTTACTACATATGCCTCAGGCACCTCTACTGGATATTCTTCGTGATGGGAATGCATAGACCTAATGACGTCTTCCGAAACCCCGTACTTCTGTAAAATCTTTTTTCCAATGTTTACGTGTGTTCCTTGTATCTCGTGATCAACCGCCTTCCCAATATCGTGAAGAAGTGCTCCTTTCTTTGCTATATCAACACGAAGTCCGAGCTCCTGCGCAAGCATCGCTGAAATATGAGCCATTTCTACGGAGTGCATTAATACGTTCTGCCCAAAACTCGTTCTGTAATTCAACCGACCAAGAAGCATAATAAGCTCTTTTGGCAAATCCAATACTCCAACTTCATACGCCGCTGATTCTCCGGCTTCTCTCATCTTTTCGTTAATTTCTTGTTGCGCCTCCTCAATCTTCTCCTCAATTTTTGCAGGCTGGATACGACCATCTTTAATAAGCTTTTCCATTGCAAGCTTTGCAACCTCACGGCGAACTGGATCAAAGGAAGAAAACACAATCACATCTGGCGCCTCATCCATAATAAGCTCAACACCAGTGAGACGTTCAAATGTGCGGATATTCCTACCCTCTCTCCCAATTATCTTACCCTTAAGGTCCTCAGAAGGAAGGGGTAGATAAGAAGTGGTAATATCGCTTACATGTGAACGAGCGTATCGTTGAATTGCCGAAGTAACCAGCTCGCTTGTTTTTCTCTCAATTTGCTCCTGTTTTGTTTGCTCAAGCTTTACTAACGCACGAGTGAGGTCTTCTCTGTGTTCATTTTCCATCTTCGCAATAAGTTCTTCCTTTGCCTTTTCCCGCGACATTCCCGCAACTCGCTCAAGCTCTCCCTGAATACGCTCACTCGACTTCTCGAGTTGTGACTTAATCGTTTTTAAACGGTTAAGTTCTTCTTCAACAAATTTATCCTTTTGTTCAATATCTTGAAGCTTTCGCTCTAAATTTTCCTCGCGATTTAACAGACGCTCCTCTGTGCGCTGAAGCGCCGTCTTTCTTTCTTTTTCTTCACTTTTTGCCTCCTCAAGGGTTCTTACCGCCTTATCCTTCGCCTCAATCAAAATTTCCTTCGCCTCCTGACGTGCGTTTTCCAATAATCGACGTGTTTTTATTTCCGCTGAATTTGAAGATATTCGAGAGAGGATCTCACGAATAGAATACCCGAGAAGTGCCCCCAGAAAGAGCAGTGCAATGAATACCAGAGTTCCTTCGGTCCCTGGTAACGTACTGAAGTCCATAGTAATAAGATGCTTCTGCTAATCTCCCCACCTGCTTTTTCATGTCAAAATACGCCAAAGAAAATTGCGGCAGAGAAAGAAAAGTTCGAAAATATAACCCAAAAATTAGCATTTGTGTGCAATAAGTTTACTACCCATAGGGTACCACCGAAATCAACCACTGTCAAAAATGTACGCCCATGATGTTTTTCACTATAATGAAAGAAAGAATTCATATGAATAACCCCATAGAATCCATAAAACAGTACGTGCAAGCCGCAAACTATCTCTCAGCGTGCCAAATCTATCTCCAAGATAATGTGTTGCTTAAAAATCGATTGGAGCCACAGCATATCAAACCCCGCCTTCTTGGACACTGGGGTACGTGCCCAGGAATCAACTTTGTCTATGCACACCTTAATCACTTCATAAAACGCCATAGTGTCTCTACAATTTTTGTGTTGGGACCAGGACACGGTTTTCCTGCACTTCAGGCAAACCTCTTTCTAGAGGGTACGTTACAGGAATATTATCCAGATGCAACACATACGGAAAATGGTATTCGATACATCTCACAACAGTTTAGCTGGCCGTACGGCTTCCCAAGTCACAGCAACCCAGGAGCCCCAGGGGTGATAGTAGAAGGAGGTGAACTTGGATACGCCCTTTCAACCTCTTACGGTGCAATCCTTGATAATCCAGAACTTCTTGCAGTGTGTCTTGTCGGCGACGGAGAAGCCGAAACCGGCGCAACCGCAACAGCATGGCATCTCAATAAATTTATAGATCCAGCCCATAATGGATCTGTGCTCCCCATCCTCCACCTTAATGGGTACAAGATATCCGGCCCCACCATTTTTGGAAGAATGACAGACAAAGAATTAAAAATGCTCTTTTCGGGCTACGGATATGAGCCTTTTATTGTTGAAGGATTCAATGTTTACAAAAAAATGTATGCCGCGCTTGATGCATGTTATGAAAAAATACGGCGTATACAACACGCGGCACGAAACGGAGAAAGAATTGTCTCTCCACGCTTCCCAATGATTATTTTAAAAACACCAAAAGGATGGACAGGTGTTAAAACCCTGCGCGGGAACAAGATTGAGGGAAACCACCTCTCCCATCAAGTAGTAGCCCCTGATGCAAAAACAGACAAGGAAGAACTTAAAGCCCTTCAAAAATGGTTAGCATCATACAAATTTCAAAACTTGTTCAATGCAGAGTCAGGTTTTGTAGAAACAGTGAAAGATATAATTCCTGAAGCACATTTACGCATGGGCGCCAATAGCCATGTCTTTCCCAAAAAAATGCGCAAGGAACTTATACTTCCCGACATCACACAGTTTACAGAAGAAGTACCAGAACCAGGTACGATCGGATCAAGCAGCATGCGCCGCACAGGTCTTTATCTGAACGAGGTATTAAAACTAAACACCTCTCAAAGAAACTTTCGCATCATGTCTCCAGATGAGACATATTCAAATAAAATAGATGCGGTATTTAATACCACCACTCGCGCATTTGTCTGGCCGCTTAAACCCTGGGATAAAGATATATCAAGCGACGGGCGCGTTATGGAAATGTTAAGCGAACACTCCCTTCAGGGACTTGCGCAAGGATATATACTCACCGGACGCCACGCCGTTTTCGCCTCTTATGAAGCCTTCGTGCAAGTTGTAAGCAGCATGGCCGATCAGTACGCGAAATTCCTAAAAATCGCGCGAGAAATTCCATGGAGAGGAGATGTATCTTCATTTAATTACATACTCACCTCCTCTGGGTGGCGACAAGAACATAACGGCTTCTCACACCAAAATCCGGGTTTCATCGGAGACATGCTTGAAAAAAAAGGGTGTCTTATAAAAATATTTTTTCCACCTGATGGAAATAGCACGCTCGCAACTCTTAAAAAATGTCTCGCATCAAAAAACGGCATCAACATAATCGTAGCGGGCAAAACCCTTGAACCACGCTGGCTTACGCCAGAAGAAGCAGAAGAAGAACTTACACGTGGTCTTATGATATGGAAGTTTGCGAGCGACGAAAACCCCGATATTGTTATTTCAGCTATTGGCGATTACCTTACTAAAGAGGCACTTGCTGCCATTTACTATATCAAACAAGAACTTCCAGAAGTTCGAACTCGTTTTGTAAACATCCTTGAACTCTCCGCCCTTGGTCTTGGTGATACTGAATGCATGGTACCCTTTAGCGACTTCGATGATTATTTCACACACGACAAACCGGTCATCTTTAACTATCATGGATATCCCGACCACCTTAAACCCTTCCTCTTTGATAAGGGAGGCGCAGATCGTTTTATGGTAAAAGGATATATTGAAAACGGGTCAACCACCACCCCGTTTGATATGCACGTCCGAAATGAAACAAGCAGATTTCACCTCGCAATCGACGCATTTAAAATACTCGCAAAACACAATACAATCCCCGAACACACATCTCAAATCCTCATTCAGAAATATAAGAAGAAGTTAGAAGAACATTGTGAATATATAAAGGCTCATGGGGTCGACCCAGAAGAAATAGAACAATGGCAATGGAAAAAACGTTACTTGCAATAAACATAGGAAGCGCATCGAGAAAATACGCCATCTATTCAGGAAAAGATGAGCGGTATA
>CAYLXU010000040.1:0-8138 GCA_964388055.1 uncultured Candidatus Saccharibacteria bacterium
AGGATGACCCACGCCTTACGCGCGTGGGGAAGGTTTTGCGAAAATTTCGCATTGATGAATTCCCTCAGCTTGTAAACGTGCTTAAAGGAGAGTTAACACTTGTGGGGCCTAGGGCGCACGAACCGGAGGAGGTGGAACAATATCCATCGGAATATCGACACGTGGTGTTTGCCAAAGCGGGAGTTACGGGACTTTCCCAGGTAAGCGGCGCCTCTGCCCTCCCGTTTCTCAAGGAGCTTGAGCTAGATAGCGGTTATTTAGCAAACCAGTCTTTTGCGGGGGATATACGCATCATAGGAAAAACTGTAAAAATAATTTTTACCGACCCTAATGCGGTATAGGGGATTCGCCATATGAAAGTCGCCATACTTCATGATTATCTAAATCAGTTGGGAGGGGCGGAACGCGTGTTGGAGGAGTTTCTTGCGTTATTTCCCGATGCGCCCATTTTTACTCTTTTTTATGATGAGACGCGTACGCAAAAAAAGTTTTCCCACAGGACTATATACACCTCTTTTCTTCAACACATTCCTTTTGTAATAGGTCACCATCGTTATGCGATCCCACTTATGCCATTTGCGTCAGATCGGCTAGTGGTGCGCGATTTCGACCTTGTGATATCAAGCTCGAGCGGGTACGCAAAAGGGTTTGCGGTTGATCCAACCATTCGCCACATAAATTATTGCTACACACCCCTCCGATATGCGTGGGAGGAATATTATCTCGATACACACAAGACGTATTCTTGGATGAAGCAGGCGCTTTCTCCGACTCTTACATCTTTAAAAGCGTGGGACATGCGCGCATCCGCACGACCGCATGAAATGTATACGATATCAAACTATATCGCAGGGAAGATAGAGAGGTATTATGGCAAAACTGTCCCTGTGTTGTATCCACCTGCGCGTACCGATTTTTTCCGCCCCACGGCTCAAAAAGAGGATTTTTACCTTGCCGCAGGTAGGATGTTGCATTATAAACGTTTTGATCTTGTGATAGAGGCATTTAATCGGCTAGGTAAGCCTTTAAAAGTGATCGGCTCAGGGCCTGAATATAAAAATTTGAAGGCGATGGCAGGCCAGACAATAGAGTTTCTCGGAAATGTCTCGGATGAGACGTTGCGGGATTATTACTCTATGAGTCGGGCCCTTATTTTCCCTCAAAAGGAGGATTTTGGTCTTGTTGCCGTTGAGGCGCTCAGTTGCGGAACCCCCGTAATTGCGTTTCGAGAAGGAGGAGGACCACAGGAGATAATTACTGAAGGGGAAAACGGCCTATTTTTTGATGAACAGAGTGTGGAATCTCTTGTTGCTGCCGTACGATCCTTTGAGACCAATTCTTTTAGCCCTGAGGCATGCAGAGGCTCTGCGGCGAGGTTTTCTCCAGAGGAATTTCGGAACGGCATTCTTGGCATTATTAATAAGGTGCCGCAAAAACTGTCATCCTGAGGCAGTAAGCCGAAGGATCGCTCTAAGAGCTCACAATGGAGATTCCTCGTCTGATGAACATCAAACTCGGAATGACCAAAAAAACATTTTTCATTTTATATTGTCATTTTACATTTTGAGATTTGCATTTTAAATTTTGTATTGTATGCGCATTGGTTTTGATTTAAGAGTATTGTCGACGGGTAGGATTACAGGAATTGAAGAATATACGCTTCAACTCGCCAAACATCTCGTCGCGAATGATAGGGACAATACCTACGCTTTTTACTATAATTCGTTTTCTTCTCCACTTGATCCTTTCTTCTCGGACAAAGACGTGTATTATAACCAAAGTCCGAACAAGTTCCTCGATCTTTCTTTAAAGCTTTTTTCTCGTCCGTATCTCGATGTGCTTACAAAAAGCGAGCTTTTTTTCAGCCCCCATTGTTTACTTACCCCATTGCAACAAGCCGAACGCGTATTAACTGTTCACGACCTTTCATTTGTAAGGTTTCCTGAGTTTTTTTCAGCCAGGCATCATTTTTGGCTGCGTTGGATGGATATTAAAAAACAAATCAAAAACGCGGATAGGATTGTCGTTCCTTCGAACTGCACCAAATATGATCTCGTTGATTTGTTTAATGTTCCAGAAGAAAAGATACGAAGGATTTATCACGGGGTGGACTCGTTTTTTTCAAAACGCTTTGAAGAAGATGAACTTAGACAATTTAGAAAGGAACATCAGCTTCCGGAAAAATTTATCCTTTACTTGGGCACAATAGAGCCAAGAAAAAATATCACTAATCTTATTCGTGCAGTGGAACTGGTTCTTGATGAATATAGAGACGTACATCTCGTGATTGCGGGAAATTTGGGGTGGTTATTTAAAAAATCTCTTCGCGCGATAGGCGAATCGAGGCATCGAGATCGGATACTCTTGAAACAGGGACTTTTGTCAAAAGATCGTCCCAAGCTATACCAGTCGGCTCAGGCTTTTGTGTACCCAAGCTTTTTTGAGGGGTTTGGGCTTCAGCCCATAGAGGCACAAATGTCTCACGTGCCGGTTGTCGCTTCGAACCGATCTTCTCTCCCCGAGATATTAGGAGACTCGGCGATCCTCATAGATCCCTATAACATATTAGACCTTGCCGAGGCGCTCAAAATTGTACTTACAGAAGAAAAAACAAGAGCAAGGCTAATTAGGAAGGGGAAAGAAAATGCGGTACAATTTAGTTGGGATCTTGCAGCGGAACAATATCTTGATCTTTTTTCTTCACGAGCTCGGTAAAAATCACGATCTCCTCCGTTATTTTAAATTTCGGGAAATTAGTTTTTGTGGCGCGAAAAAGTTTTATTCTTAAACTTCTTTTTGACGTGAAACCCATGAAAGATGGGTTTTTGGATTTTGTCCACATAAGAAACAGCACGCCCTCTATTAACTTAGCTCCTGTACAGAAACGAGAGTTTAAGGTTTCTTGCGGGCGCGTGGAGGCCCGCGATCTTCATCCCAAAAAACGTGGAGAAGGAACTTTTTTTAATGAGTTTAGATACGCAGGAGTAAGGGAAAGAAAGATATATGTTAACAAAAAACGTTTTCCACTAAAAAACTTTTTGAGGCCCCTGGCAATCGGTGTGGTGTGTTTGCTTGTAATATATGGGGGGCTCATGAAGTTTTTATTGTTTGATAAATACGGAGAATTGCAAACCCTGGGCAAGGAGGTATACCAAAACTTAAGTTTGGGTGTTGCAAGTTTTAAAAATTTTGACTTTGATGCGGGAAGTCGGCAAATCAAAACTGCCGAGGTCGCGCTTGTGGCGCTTGAGAAGGCCGTAGGACAAGCATCGTTTTTAGAGGCATTTTATTCTCCGCCTTTTATCTTTATTAGAAATCTTCGTTCAATGGTGGAAACATCAGTTGCTCTCGCAGACGACATAAGCAGTTTTACCGATCGTGGTATATCGGATTTGTTTGGAAAGGGAATAGACATGAAAACTGTACGAGACATGAATAAAAAGGTGGAAAAGATAGCGCATACGACCCCAAAAATTATGGGGAATATAGGGAACTTGGCATTTTTCCCTGGCATGGCTCAGCTCTCTTCTTCTTTAAGGAGTGAATATTTTGCGATTCAAAACGAGTTGCAGGATAGCGATGCGCACTTAGAAGATCTTATAACTGCTTTGGGGGGGGACGATGATTCTAAGCACTATCTTGTTGTGTTCCAAAATCCTTCTGAAATTCGAGCGACAGGAGGTTTTTGGGGAAGTTATATGCTGCTTGAAATAAAACAAGGCAAGGTGATTTCCATGGACATTCGGAATATCTACGACTTAGACGGCCAACTCCTTGAAAAGATAGCTCCACCAAAACAATTATTGAGCATAACCCCGCAGTGGGGCACGCGAGACGCAAACTGGTTTTTTGATTTTATGAGTTCGGCAAAAAAGGGGGTGGAGTTTTTTGAAAAATCGCGCCTTATCTCTGAGAAAAATATTAAGGTTGATGCCGTATTTGCGATAAATACAAAAGTTGTTGAAGAATTACTTGAAAAAATCGGCGCTGTTCGTATTCCGGAATATAACATAGATATCACAAGCGAGAATTTTGTAAAAGAAATACAATACGCGATTGAGTATGGATCAGACAGGAAGGAGTTTGGCGATCCAAAACGGATTCTTAAAGTTTTTGTCCCGCTTTTCCTGGAGCGCATTTCCACTCTTGAGGATAAAAAGGAAATCATATCGATTGTAAAAAGAATGCTCGAGGAAAAAGAGGTTCAAGTAGCAATTTTTAATCAAAAACTTCAAAATGCTGCTGCCGCATTGCGTGGCGCTGGGTATGATGGGCATATTATAGAAACAAACGCCTTAGAGGATTATCTCGCTTTCGTAAACTCTAACGTTGCCGGAGGGAAAAGCGACTACGTAGTATCACAGAACATAAAGGCTAATATTATGATCAAGGATGATGGATATGTACATCATCAAATTATCGTAACAAGAAAACATAATGGAGAAGGAGCGGATCTTGGCCTGTGGCAAAGCCAAAACAAAAATTATTTTAGATTATACGTACCCACCAGCGCACAATTAAGCTACGCAACGGGGGCAACGTCGCGTGAATATCGAAACAAAGAAAAGGGGGTTTTAGATGATCCAATTATTTCTGAAATTGAGTCAGGCGTAAAAACTATAAAAAGCGGATCAAAGCTTGAAACATATATCATGGAAGGAAAGAGGGTTTTTGCGGGCTGGTTTAATATATTGGCTGGTTCGCAAAAACAGCTTGTATTTCAGTATAAGACAAAGTTTTTGGAGATATATGAATATCCTTCGGAAGGAGCAGAATACCGGTTTATTTTTCAGAAACAGTCTGGAGTAAACGGGAGTATAGACGTATCTGTCCAGGCCCCCGATGGCTACATCTTTAAGGAAAATTCAAAAAAAATATATACTACCCACTTTGAAAAAGATCCTAGGGTATTGGAAATACAATTAACAATTATTCCAGAATAGTAACGTGGCAAATAGCATTTTAAGGTTTTTTCATTTTCGCACAGACAACATTCGTCTTTCCGCTTCTTTGTTGGTTTTGGGTACACTTATAAACGGCATTCTTTCTATCGTGAGGAATTCTCTCCTCGCGGGGCGTTTTGGGGTTTCTCCTGAACTAGACGCCTATTTTGCCGCATTTCGCATTCCGGATCTTATTTTCCTTTTGATTCTTACAGGTGGACTCTCAGCTGCGTTTGTGCCACTTTTTTCAAAACACCTTGCTGAATCAAAAGAAAAGGCATGGGAATTTACATCAAAAGTAATAAATGGCTATCTTTTTTTAGGTCTCATTGTAGGAATTATTTTATTCTTGTGGATGCCCTTTTTTATGAAATTACTTGTCCCCGGTTTTTCTGAGGAAAAGTTACGCCTTACGGTTTACTTATCTCGTTTTTTGCTTTTACAGCCGCTTATGTTGGGCGTATCAAGTGTTGTATCTGGCGCGCTGCACAGTTTGAATAAGTTTTTTGTAACTGTTTTTGCCCCCATTCTTTATAACGTAGGGATTATAGTAGGAATTGTATTCTTTTCCTCACAATGGGGAATTCTTGGCGTCGTGTTCGGGGTGTTGGTGGGGGCGTGTATGCACTTGCTTCTTCAGGCAAGGGTATTTTTAGGGTCTGGTTTTCGTTACTCTCTACGCTTACTTTCCGTAGGGGAAATAGTAGATATCGTTCGAATCACCCTTCCTCGTGTAGTCAATATCGCGTTTATTCAAGTTAATATTCTTGTTACCCTGAATTTGCTCTCCCATCTTTTTGAGGGGGCGGTGTCAATTTTTAATTTTGCATTTGATATCTATAACTACCCCATTACCATATTTGTTGTTTCTCTCATAACGGCGAGCTATCCATCTCTCGCAAAACTTTTTTATACCTCAAAAGGAGAGTTCAAGACACTTTTTTTTAAAACACTGAGGAGCGTCTTGTTGCTTTCTGTGGCGATCTTTTTTGTGTTTGCTTTTTGGAGCGATACCATTGTAAGATATTTGTTGCAATACGGTTCTTTAAAAGCTCAGTCTGCCACAGAAATCGGAGCGCTACTTTTTTACTTAAACTTCGGAATAGTGGCGAGCGCCCTGCTTCCTTTCCTTGTTCGGATTTCTTTTATTTTAGAAAGTACCATTATTCCACTACTCACAAGCTTATTAAATACGGGTTTGTATATAGTACTTGCGCCGTTTCTTTTAGAGCACTATGGCATTCGCGGAGTCGGGATTGCTTTTTCTTTAGCGCTTTGGTGCGATGTTGGTATTCTAAGCTGGATAATTATTCGTCGTGTTAAACATCTATGAAAACAGGAGAAATTAGACAAAAATTTATAACTTTTTTTAAAGAACGTGGGCATGTGGGAATTCCCTCGTCTTCTCTTATTCCTGAGGGAGATGTGACCACGCTCTTTACCGGGTCTGGCATGCAGCCACTTATAAAATACTTACTTGGTGCTCCCCATCCGGAGGGAAAACGACTTGTGAATTCGCAAAAGAGTTTTCGCGCTGAAGATATTGATGAGGTGGGAGACAATAGACATACCACTTTTTTTGAGATGCTTGGCAATTGGTCGCTTGGGGATTATTTTAAGGAGGAACAGCTACCTTGGTTTTTTGAATTTCTTACGGAAGTTGTTGGGCTCGACCCAGAAAAACTATATGTAACGGTATTTGCCGGAGATGAAGAAAACAACATTCCACGCGATAACGACTCTGTTGCTATTTGGCAAAATCTTTTTAAGCAGAAGGGGATTGACGCGCGCGCGGTCGAGCTTGTCACAGAAGAACGGGGCGGTGAGCTAGGAATGCAAGGAGGACGTATTTTTTACTATGGGGCAAAAAAGAATTGGTGGAGTAGGGCAGGTGTTCCTTCTAAAATGCCGGCACGCGAGCCAGGGGGTCCAGATTCTGAGGTATTTTATGAATTTACTACTGTTCCTCACGACACAAATTTTGGGGCGCACTGCCACCCCAATTGTGATTGCGGACGTTTTATGGAAATCGGAAACTCTGTGTTCATGGAGTACGTCAAAAACGAGGATGGGACATTTTCAAAGTTGAGTCAAAAAAATGTTGATTTTGGCGGAGGACTAGAACGAATTGCTGCGGCATCTGAGGATAATCAGGATATATTTAATATTGATATTTTAAAGCCGTTGCTTGAACAAATAAGGAAGAACGCTACAAGCTCAAATATTCGATCAGAGCGCATTATCGCAGATCATGTGCGTGCGAGCATCTTTTTGATTAATGACGGTGTTTTTCCCTCAAATAAAGAACGGGGATACCTTTTGCGCCGTCTTATCCGACGTGCGGTTACTCACGGACAATATCTTATAGGGCTTAAAGAAGGGTTCCTCAGTAGTACCATAAGGACGCTTATAGATTCGTACGCTGACGCATATCCAGAACTTGGGCGGAATGTTGAGCATATTATTGAAGTATTCACGAAGGAGCAAGTCGCTTTCGAACGAACGTATCAAAGCGGAATAAAAACATTTGAAAAGATTGCTGCATCTAGCGCTATCATTTCTGGAGCTGATACGTTTTCCTTACTTGCAACCCATGGTTTTCCCGTTGAACTTACTGAGGAGCTTGCCATGCGATTAGGGAAAAAAGTGGATCATGTGGGGCTTCAAGAAGAAATCGAACGACATAGAGAAATATCTCGTGCCGGACAAGAGAAAAAATTTGGTGGACACGGCCTTCTTCTGGACACCGGAGAACTAAAAGCAAAAGACGAAGAGGAACTGAAAAAGGTAACACGTCTGCATACCGCAACCCATTTATTACAGGCGGCATTGAGAAGAGTTCTTGGCGATGAGGTTCAACAAAGGGGTTCAGACATAACTGCTGAACGTACCAGATTCGATTTTACGTATCCAAGAAAACTGACTTCGGAGGAAATAAAAAGAGTGGAAGATCTTGTAAACGAAATCGTAATAAAAGACCTCCCCATGCGACACGAGGAAATGTCGAAAGAAGATGCGGTAAAAACAGGAGCCCTTTATTTCTTTAAAGAAAAATATCCGGATAGGGTAAAGGTGTATTATGCGGGAAATTCGATAGAGGATGCATTTAGCAAGGAATTTTGCGGAGGACCACATGTAACCCATACCGCCGAAGTTGGAGCATTTAAAATTGTGAAAGAGGAGGCGTCGAGTGCA
>CAYLXU010000041.1:0-7679 GCA_964388055.1 uncultured Candidatus Saccharibacteria bacterium
TGATTGTCCCCCAAAGCTCTCTGCAATAAGGAGAGTCTTTAGCTTTTTTCTCGCAGCATATACCCCTGCCGCGGCCGCGGCAGGACCACCACCAATAATGATTAAGTCGTAAACCATGTAGAAAATAGTAAGTAGAAAATAGTAAGTAGAAAATAGTAAGGGGTTATCCTTCTATTTTCTACTTACTAGATTCTATTTTCTTTTATAATTTGAGCAATTCATGCAATTTTGATTCATCAAATCCAACAATAAATTGTCCGCCCACCTCAATGACGGGGACACCCAATTGCCCCGATTTCTCAACCATCTCTTTTCGTGCTTCAAGGTCTTCAAGAACATTTTTTTCCTGATATTCTACGTTATGTTTTTGAAAAAAGTCCTTTGCCATCTTGCAATACACGCACGTTGGGGTTGTATAGATTGTAACCATATTTTTAGAATCTAATTATTTATTTTAAAGCTTCTTCAATTTCCTTCTCAAACATGGAAAACGGAAGCGCACCCACAACCAGCTTTCCGTTGATGAAAAACGCCGGTGTACCATTTATACCAAGCGCGGTTCCATCACTTAGATCCTTCTTCACCTCATCTGCATTTTTATGAGTATCGAGACACTCATTAAACCGTCCCTCATCCACACCAAGGTTCTTCGCAAATCTTTTCACATCATCCAGGCTGAGGGTAGCGCCACCTTGTTGCCCTCCAAAAATAGCATCCTGCATTTCCCAAAATTTCTCCTGCTCATTAGCACACTCCCCCGCCTCGGCAAACGTCTGTGCCATTTCATGAAAATCGAGTGGATAATCTCGATACACAAATTTCACCTTTCCGGTATCAATATACCGTTCTTTAATTTGAGGAAACGTCTCTGCCCAGAAACTTTGACAAAATGGGCACTGAAAATCACTGAACTCCACAATAGTAACTGGCGCATCAGCATTCCCAAGCACAGGGTCATTGTCGGCAAGGTTTTGCATATCAACTTGTGCCACATTGGCCGTAAGCTCCCCTTGAGAAACCTCCTTATTATTCACCCCATAATAAACCGTAGAAAAAATAATACTTCCTCCTAAAATAACGGAAGCAATAATAAGATAATTATCTTTCATAAAGAAAAACTGTTAATTAATTGTTTCTATTAGACTTACTTCCCCAATGTCTTTTGAATTATTTCTTGACCATTGTGAGTAAAACAATATCAAAAAAGAGAAATATAGAGCATATACTTTGAACTTTTTTGACGAGCTACGGCCAGAATAGTCGGGAAAAAGCCGAAAAAGTATTAGGGAATAAGTTTATTGTACTATGGAATCTAATTTAGACCAATTTTGTTCTTCTACAAGGCGAATAATTTCTTCAAAATTCCTTTTTTCCTTCGGGTTTGTGAAAATAATCCGCTGAGCATTCCGTATTGCCCCCGCACCATCCCTCCGCTTTATAGCATATGCCATGTTTCTCTTTGAAATAACAAGGATGTTTCTCCTGTCATCCTCAAGCATCTTTGTAAGTCCAAGTTCTAAACCGCGATCCATGGCCTCCTCCCCTTTTCCCCAAAACCCCTCTCCAGACAATGAAAGTATCACACCAAGTATATAATGCGATTTTCCCACACGCGGAGCAAGTTCAACCGCTCTTTGTGCAACATCTCTAGCCTTTTCGTACTCCCCACGCGAAACAAGAGTATAGGCAAGCTGAAAGTGCAATTCCTGCCTCCTTGGAGCCAAGATAAGTGCTTTACGGGCCGTATCTTCCGCTTTTTCAAAAAAGGAGGGGTCTCGCTTTGCTTTTTCATTATATGCCTCAATAAGCTGTATATAGAAACGAGGATCGTGTGGGTAAAACTCGATCCATTCCTCAAGCGCTAAAATCACCTTATCGGAGAGAAAGTCAAACTCCTGTCGAGAAAGGATGTCCGGTGTAAGAAAGGACCCCGCAAGAATGCTTCGAATATTTCCTTGAGCAAATGTTACTGGATAAAGAAACGAATCCATATCTTCCACAATTTCTTCCGCAACCCTAGACTTCGTTACAATCCCATAATTACGAACCTCAAAATATGGAGTCACCGTGTAAGCAAAAAACATCAAAATAATACTAGACCCCGCACCTAAAAGCAAAATTTTTTTAAAGACACCCCCTTGCCCCTTCTTTCCTTCAATAAGCGCAGAATTATCTGACGAAACAATTAAACCCAAAAATGCGAAAAATAAAAGGTAGGAATTAACCTGATCAAAAAGGCCTATATTCTGCACAAAATAAGCAACAAAAGCAGCAAATACATAATAGGACTGATGTTTTGAGAGAATAACCTTCTCCTTCGTACCAGTTCTTCGCAATACCCAAAATGATGCTAAAAATATACCCAGATACGCCAAAAAACCTAATATCCCTGAAGTTACAGCAACCTCGGCTACCTTATTATGTGGACGATCAAACCACGCCTCCTCATACGCAAGGTATTCCGGATTATAGTGAGTATTGAATGCAATTGCGTAATTTTCTGGTCCCCAACCCAAAATCGGTCTTGCCTTGAAAGCCTCCCAAGAAACCCCTGTCGCAATAAGACGTGTTTGAACTGTCTCATCTGACGCTGATGTCGCAAGAAGTCTCCCTACTCCAGGAATATACTGCCAAAATGTAAGGTGCCGGGTAAACACAAGGATACCTAAAAAAAGAACACACACCACGGCAACATACCACCACCTCACTCTCCTCCCCTTTTCAAAAAACCAAAAAGCGGCCCAAACAAATAATCCGGCAGATAACCCAAGCAATACTCCCCTCGTTTGGCTCAAAAAAATACCCGCAAGAGATAAGATGCCACACACCACCGCAAAACCACGCCAAAACGTATCTCGACGCATTTTATATTCATCAAAAAGAATAAGAGATGCCGCAAGAACAAAAAGGAAATGCACCCCCACAAATGCCGGATTCCCCAAAAGCGACCCAGGCCTCACATCCGAAGATAACAGCGCAGAAAAAGAGACCCCAACATATTGAAATAATGCCACAAGAAAGACGGGAATACTTGTTACAAGGAATAACTTTAAAAACACTATCCAGTCCTCTTTCCTAAAGAAAAGCACAAGTAGTACAAAAAACAAAAAGAAATGCGACATACCAAGCACTCCCTCCATGCGCTCTATGTTTCCTAAAAACGCAGAATACCTATCCACCGCAAAGAATGCGCTTAGCACGTACACAATAAAAAACGCATACACCGAAACGACAGCCGGATGTCTCACCATTTTCTTCATCCTTTCTATGGGAAACACTCCAATCCACAGAAGAAAAAGAGCAAGTAGGGTGGTGATTTCAATAAGTATACGAAACAAAAAACTCTTTCCTGTTACAAATGGAAAAAGCAAACCCGGGGTTATGATAAGTGGGATCACCGCTGTCCCTAAAAGCAGCCAACGAATCAATGTTGTTGTAGTGTAGCTCATAAAATAGGTCTATTCATTATAAAAAAGAATCTCAAAAATCAAAAGACCCCCGAATATCGGGGGTCTTTTTGGAGACAAGCTCCAATCTATCTTCAACTAACTTAGTTGTGAATAGATGATGTAAGTGAAGGCAATGACTTCACATACGCACCGTTGTGCCAATCTGCAGTAGTAGTACTGTGGTTGGTAACTGAGCGATCTGACCATACGAAGTCAGAGTCCGCATTTACAACCTGAGTTGCCAAAGCAGCTGGTGCAATAGTGGTTGTTCCATCTGAAAGAATGCTTGTTGAAACGCTTGCAAGAGTATTTGTGGTATTCAAGGAAGCGATATTCAAGTAGAGATCATACGTCTTCGATGTTCCCTTTGCAATTCTTTCTGGTGTTGCCACCCTCACGATAACTGTTCCGCCGGTTGCAGCAACTGTTGAAGATGCATGCAATGTGACAGAGCTTCCTGCTGAACGCAAGTTAATTGCGTTATCAACTGCGGTTGCGCTGTCTGCGGTAAGAGTTGCGTTAAGCAATGTTGATGTGAGCTTGATTTGACTCCACTCAACATCCTCATTTGCTCCTGCAGTTACAGTGAATCCGATCACGCGCTGATCACCCGTTCCGATGGTGCCAGATGTTGCACCAGCGAGAGTAACGGTAGGAACAGTCTTGTATGCTCTCTTTATATTTCCATTTACTGGAGCGCTTGTAAGCGTTGTGAGAGTCTGTGTACCGGCTGTTGCCTCAAAGTTTGCGTTATGGATATATGCAGTGATGTTGGTTACTGCTGCACCTGTTGTGGTGTTCATATCACTCAACGCTGCCTTTACTGTAAGCTGCTTTGTGGTGTTTGCATCTACAGAGAAGAGTTTTGCACCCGTCGCTGTTCCTGCATCAAACTTCACGCGACCTGCGTCAGATCCAGAACCATCAATAGATCCTGTTGCGATAAGTTTTGCTCCATCATAGAGCTTCAACATACCTACTTCCTGCGCGAGGTTCGCGGATGCGTTTGCTGTTCCATCGTCTGAAACACCAATCTTGATCTTCTTCACGTCAACGTTTGCGTTGGCTGCATAGAAGTCAAACACACCAAGCAATCTCTCTCCGTTCGCCTCTACAAGTCCTGCCTCAGAATCTGAGTTTGTTACTGTAGAAACGGTAAGAGTAGCTGTACCAACTGTGACAACTGGTGCGGTTGTGTACAAGTTCAACGAAGCTGCTGAAACGGTATTACCATCAACATCAGTTGCAGTAATATCGGTTGCAGTATCGTTAATACCTACACGATACGCATTTGTGTTTGTCGCGTTGGTTGCAAGCTGTGCTGCGCGAACAACCCAAAGCTCCTGTGTGCCCGCATTAATTGTGCGAGGCAAGTTGCTGAAGGTAATTGAAGATGCGCCAGATCCAGTGAAGCTCTTAACGTCAGAGATTCTTGTCCCTCCAACATAGACAGCTACATTCTGGAGTTCTGCCTGCAATTGTGCATGAGATCCGGTGGTAGGAGTTGCGGTTACTACTAATGAGTTCACGCGAACGTTTCCAGTCACTGCTCTCATGTTAACTCCAACGAGGTCAACATCATTTGATCCCGCAACAACTGTTCGAGATGTTGGGGTACCAGAAAGACTTGGCTCGATAGAGGTTGTCTGAACTGTCATGAGGTTACCCGCGACAGTTGAATTTGGAACAACATCGGTTCCTGGTGTCAAATAGGTATTGCTATCAAGGTTACGCAAATCGTTTGCCTGGAAGGCAAGAAGATTTACGGTGATTGTATCACCTGCATCATTGTCTGAATCAGCATCTACTGTAACCTTGAAGTTCCTTGTCTTACCTGCTGTAAGGTTAATTACATCAGTATAGACCTGAGAAGCTGTGGTTGTAGTAATGTCAACTGAGCTCGAAAGAACAGTGTTTGTATCTGCATCCCACACCTTCATGTCATTAAATCCTTCTCCAGCACCCAAGTTTGTTGTGGTAACACTGAAGCGAAGATTGCGAACCTCTACATTGTTCTGTGCTGAAAGCGAGAACTTGTACACTGTTGCATCTGTTGCGCGAGCTGCAAGATCTCCCGCTGCAGGACCATTAAAGTTAATGGTTACCTGACCAGCCTGAAGTGTTAAGGTGTCTGCTTCTCCTGTAGTGTCGATAGCTGTGTTGGTTACAGTTACGCCATAACCATACAACTTACCAACTGCATACACATCGCTTGTGTTCTGAACATACAAGATAATGGTGTCATTTGAACGTGCACCTGCCGCGATATCACCCCATACTTCAAACGTTCTGTTCTGCCCCTTTTCAAGAGCAAATGGAGCATCGAAAGCAAATACGATCAAATCGCGTCCGCTTACCGCTGATGCTTTCGCAATCACATTTCCACCCTGCTTCAATACAAAGTTGGAAAGATTTGCGTTAGAAATCGTTCCGCCCTGTGTAAGAGCAAGACGACTTACGGTAACATCCTCAGCTGAACCTGCTGTAAGACGAAATTCTCCAAGCAACGCACCGGTTTGTCCTGCGCGTGGATTTGCTGGAGCTGCTCCGCTCTCTACAGTGATTGTTCCTGCTGTTGCACCACTGATCGTCATCTCATTTCCTTTTACAGATCCGAGAGAAGGTGAGCTTGATACGAGCTCAAACGCATTGCGGTTTCCCACTGTTGCGCCTGCTGCCATATCAGCAACGAGTGACAATGTCTTTGTGCCAGAAACTGCAAGACCCAAGCTTGTGAATGTTACTTCGTGTGAAGTGCTATTCAAGCTTCGTCCTGTCGTAAGCTTTGTATTTCCATCATAGAGATACAAGCCACCTGAAACAAAGTCTGCTGTTGCACCAAGACCGGTACGCTTGAACGTTACAGTATCAAGTGTTCCGTTTCCACTTACTGTGAAAGCAAGATATGTCACTGAAGCTGCCCCTCTTGGAAGAGTTGAGGCTGCAGGATTGCTTGATGCTAATGCTGCTACCAATCCTGTTGATGGGACTGGAGTTGGTGTTGGAGTTGGTGTTGTACCACCTGACCCTGCCAACGCCTTATACTTTGCTTGTGAAAGAGTACCGAAATACCCTGCTGCAGGAGAAACACTGTTTGCTGCCTGCCACTTTGCTACCGCTGCTTTGGTAAGTGACCCGAAGTACATTGATTCGTTCCCGGGAGATCCTGCACCACTCGCGGCAACCTGATAACCTGCGCCATTAAGGTATCCTTGCAAGCACTTTACATCATCACCTGTTGAGCCAACAGTAAGCGCACGAGTAAACGTGCATGCCGTAGCTGCAGCAGGAGTTCCCCCTTGCGCTGACAACTGTGCTTGAAGCGCAGTGATCTGAGACAAGAGAGCGGTGATCTGGGCTTGGAGTTCCTCAACAGTTGCTGCCTTTGCCGCAAGCGGCAAAGCCATCGCTGCGCCAGAAAGCCAAATGGCTGTGGTAAGCGACAAGCTTACTGCCACGACTTTTGTCGCAACTTTTTTGAATTTGGAATTACCCATGTTATTTGATTTTTGTTTTTTTACGCGACCACCTTACGGTTCGACCCCGCAAAAATGAATCGCTTACATTAACAATGGTTTTTGTGTACTTTTCTGGAAGAGCCAAAAGCTTGATCCTTCGCTTTCGATACGCTATGGATCATCGACCTTGAATATGGCTCATAATATCAAGTGAATAATGAATGAATAAAACACGTTTTAATTGTCCCTCAACCATTATTTAGTTTTCAAATATCTTTCAAACAAGAACTTTTTATCCTTTCTTCTCACATCTATTATTTTATCACTATGTAGATAAAAAAACAGATGTGAAAAGAAAATGCCTCCGAAAAGCCCCTCTTGCAGAAGGGAAAATATCAGTATTTTCCACTATTCGGACAGACTAGGTTATTATAATTCATTTTACGAAAAAAAGCAACCTCTTTGCAAGCCATTATGTTGTGGAAAACTCATACGATTTACACAACAAAAAAATGAACAACTTCTTCTAATTACAACGAAAAAAGAGAAGTTACGTTACACAATTTTGTACTTGATGTTATTCCAAACTAGGCTGATACCTACTCCCCCTTCCCCCGTTTCCTATCCGCACAATATGGCCCCTTTCGCAAAGCAACTTTAAATCATTTCGAATAGTTTTCTCATTAAAGTTAGGAAAATGCACAAGGACATCCATAAGTCGGACATTCTCCCTCTGGCGCACGAGTTCCAAAAGTGAATGTTGCCTCGGCGT
>CAYLXU010000042.1:160-7299 GCA_964388055.1 uncultured Candidatus Saccharibacteria bacterium
CTTCACCACAGACAGTTACGGTAGGAGTGAATTCTCCCGCAGCTCCTGTGATTGCAAACTTTACCGCGAACACTACACAAGTATCCCACAACACCCCCGTCTATCTTACATGGGGTGTCTCAGGTCTCGTTGATTACTGCGAGGCATCAGGTGGCTGGAGCGGACAGAAGGGAACAAGTGGTGTAAATGTTGCCACACACAATCTTACATCGAGTACGTCATTTACACTTCGTTGCTACGGACCCGGTGGCTGGTCTTCACCACAGACAGTTACGGTAGGAGTGAATTCTCCCGCAGCTCCTGTGATTGCGACAAATATCCAACGGGCAATAACTTCTTTTGTTCCCGTGCTTGCTTCAGTGTCTCGAGAGCTTCCTATAAATCTTGTGTGCAATCCATCATCTTGTTCCGGTTATTATGGAACTCTTCAAGGTACACGAGGGTCTCTTGATCTTGTCGTTGCTCCGACCACTTCTACACGAAAAAGATGTGTGATTCAAATTGATCAGGAAGTGCCGATTGAAGTTGCCTGCGGCAACGTCCCTGCCTCTCTGTGGGTTGCAAATCGATCGGTCGGTTCTCATGTTGCCCAACTTACTATGTTTGATGAAGGGGGAAGCGTGACCAAGAGAACGATCCGGTTTACTATCAAGGAAAGCATTAGGCCCAAGCTTGTATGTTCTTTGGATGGAATCGAGTGGATTTCTTGCGGAGATATTCAGTCTCAGGCTGGGGTAGGTATTTATGTGAAAGACGCTTCTTCTCCTTCAACAGGAGCAAAAATTACATCAAGACGAATAGAAGCGTTTCCTGGGATGAAACCTGGTATTGTTGCGGGCGAGGTCGCCTTATTCAAGCCATCTTCGGTTGGATCAAAAGTATTAAAACTTGCAGTGAAAGATAGCGCTGGAAAATCCGGCGATGCGTTAGTTTTGCTTCATGTGGGGCAAGGGGGTCTTGGTGTGTGCGAGCCTGAGGCCACACTGGTTCAAAACGCTGTAGAACAAAAAACAATAGTAGAAAAAAGAAGTCCTCTAAACTTATTAGGACTCTTGTTTTATAGTTTGTTTTAAGAAGCTTACGATGTCTTTTGAGTGTTTTAAGAGCTTTCCTTGGTGCTTCTGGTTACAAAAAATGCGTACTGCAAGGAATGACTCCTCATGGGTTGTCATAAGTGGGCGCATGTCTTCATAGTGGTCGAAGAGGTCTACTGTTTCTTTCATGTTGCGCATAAGAATTGGTACGGTGTGGGGGGAGAATCGTTTATGTGTTGCGTGTGTTACTGGAACAAAAAGAATATCCAACGGGTTTATGTGAGTGATGTTTCCTATCTCATTTTCTATGCGTTCAAGATCCCTCGCATCCATTTTTTCAAAAGAAGTAAGAAGAGATTTTTCTGATGGTATGATAAGCACATCCTTTTCACAGCGTTCCTCGTGTATGTATTGGGGTAGACGGAACACGATTGCCCGGTGAAGAAGTCGTTGTGCTCCACGTTCAAAGAGGGCGCGTACCTCCTCATGCTCAGAATTTTTTAAGCGTCCTTCTATTTCTCCGTCATTGAGGTTCCAAAGCATGTCCTCTGTGAAAGAATGTATACTAAACTCTTTGTGTATCATCTTTTGGAAGAGGCGTTGGTAGAACAGAGATTTTGGACTGAAATACACTTCTTTGTAAGCATTCCAATAAAAAAGGATGAGGTTTCGGACGGTGTGAACGATTTCAGAGTCTATCACGAGCTGGTTTTTGTGCCATAGCACATGTTTTTCTATTTCTTTGAGATTTGGTGGGGCAATGGTACTTGCGCCCGTAAAGTGGAGGTCGCGTTCTAGATAGTCCCACTTTTCGACGCCAAGCACTTTATCGTCAACAATTCGTCCTAGTGAATCTTTCTTTCCGAGCATTTTATATATTGTTTCCGTGTTTCCGCCGCAAGAGGCGATTGCTTCATGTATCTTTTCTTTGATTATAATTTTGCCGTTATCTTCATGATTTCGTGTGGTGATCTCTTCTATGACATGACTTAGTGGGCCATGTCCTACATCATGGAGAAGCGCATAGATGGCAATATTTTTTTGTTCCTCAGGTGAGAGAACATTAATACCCCGTTTTTTGAGTTCGGGGGATGTATCGTTCCACACCCTAAGGCGTTGTTTGGCTCGGTGATATGCTCCCACACAATGTGCAAAACGGCTGTGGGTAGCGTTCGGATAGAGATATATTGTTGTCCCAAGTTGTTTGACACTCCTCAGTCTTTGAAAATAGGTGGTATCGATGATGGGTGCTACGTCTGTAATATCGATTTCTCCAAGGAGTGGATCCGGGACGGTGATAGCTCTCATTATTTTATTGTAACCATGTAGATTTTTAAAATACAAGCCTTTGTGCTTCGGGTTGTTTTGTGCAATAATAAAAAATAGTTAGATTTTCTTGCTCATGCCGGTTTTTAGAGCCTATTTTTCTAAAAGGCTAATACACTAATCATGTTTACTTCCAAAGATATTCAACACTACGCTGATTTGGGAAGGTTGTGCGTTTCTCTCGTGGAAAAGAAGAAATTGGCGAAGGATTTTGCTAATATTCTAAAATACGTTGAAAAGCTTAACTTGATTGATACAAAAGATACAAAACCCATGAATGGGGGAGTTTTGTATTATAATCAGCTTCGAGAAGATGCCGTCGACCTGGAGAGGAAAACTGAAAAAATTACCCAAACTGCGCAGGTAGTAAAGGCGTTTCCTGGGACAAAAGAGGGCCATCTTAAGGTTCCTCCTATTTTCACTTCTTTGGACCCTAAGACCGAAAAATAATTATGCATTTAGAGGAGCTTACGATTGAGGGCATACATCACGATTTGTTGACTAAAAAATATTCGGCTACCGATCTTGTTGGCCATTTTTTGCGTTACATAGAAGCCATTGATGCAGAATATGGGGCGTACCTTTGCGTTATGAAGGAGGATGCTTTACGGGTGGCGCGCGAGGCAGATTTAAAAATCGCAAGAGGGGATGATTTTCACATATTTGATGGAGTTCCTGTGGCGCTTAAGGACAATATTCTTTGTGCTGATTATCCTGTTACAGCGGGTTCCAGGATTTTAGAGCACTATCGCGCAAGTTATGATGCTACCGTTGTTAAGAGATTAAAGACTTCTGGGGCGGTGGTTTTGGGAAAAACCAATATGGATGAGTTTGCAATGGGGTCCTCCGGAGAAAACTCAGCTTTCTTTCCTACAAAAAATCCACATGACGTGAAGAGAGTGCCTGGAGGATCTTCTTCTGGATCTGCTGCGGCAGTGTCTCTTGGAGAGGCGGTGTGTGCGCTTGGGTCTGAAACCGGAGGATCTATTCGTCAACCAGCATCTTTTTGTGGTGTGTTTGGGCTTAAACCTACATATGGCGCTGTGTCGCGTTATGGGCTTATTGCAATGGCCTCGTCACTCGATCAGATAGGGGTTTTTGCAAGAAATGTCATGGATGTTGCTCATACGTTTGAGCATATAAGCGGATATGATTCTTTGGATGGGACGTCAAAGAAGGGGTATGTTTTTCATGCAGATGATATTAAAAAATATACATTAGAACAGCTGCGTGGGCTGACTATCGGTCTCCCGAAGGAGTATTTTCTTCCTGGTATGGCAAAAGACGTGCAAGAGGGTATCGAGCAGGCGATCGATGTTTTTAAGGGACTTGGTGTTACGTTTAAAGAGGTTACCCTCCCCCATACGGAGTACGCGCTTGCTTGTTACTATATTATTGTGCCCGCTGAGGTAAGCGCTAATCTTGCGCGTTTTGATGGGATTCGATATGGAACTCGAGGGGAACAGGGTTCTTTGTGGGAGATGTATGAGATGAATCGTGGTGAAGGGTTTGGTAAGGAGGTGAAGAGAAGAATTCTTCTTGGCAACTATGTTCTTTCCGCTGGTTATTATGATGCATATTATCTTAAGGCACAGAAGGTGAGGACACTTATCTCGAATGATTTTTTGAATGCATTTAAAGACGTAGATGCATTGCTTACTCCTACAACTCCCACCTCGGCGTTTAAGATTGGGGAGAAGTCGGATGATCCTGTATCAATGTATTTGTCAGATGTATTCACGGTCCCTGTTAACCTTGCGGGTCTTCCTGCTCTTACATTTCCTGTGAAAAAATATGGTAACCCTCCCGGTGGTGGGCTTCCTGTGGGGGTCCAGCTTATTGGGAAACACTTTGATGAGAGTATTCTTTTGGGAATGGCGAAGTTCTACGAGCAAGCCACTCTTAGATAGCACATGCCAAACATTTCTGAACTTTTAGTTTTAGGAGAAAACACTATCATCTTTCTTTTTAATACATTGTTGTACATAAGGAATGTTGTCTTTAGTGCTTCTTTTCTTCTAACGGTAAAAATTGTTTCTTCCATCATCTCGTTGGTATTAGCATTTGGGATAGTGTGGTTAGTGATGAAGATGCGGTTGGTGAGTGTCAGAGTTGAGAATCTTGAAGACATGATGTCCATGGCTCAAGTAGATCGAAAGCGCGTTTTGAGAGGATGGTTACAAGTGCAGGAACGTCTTCAGAAAGGGGACGAGGCGAATATACGTCTTGCCATCATAGAGGCAGACAAGCTGTTGGACACTGTTTTAAAACGCATGGGGTATGCGGGTGAGACCATGGCTGATCGACTCAAGAGCATTACACCTGCACAGCTGCGTACAATTAATGAGTTGTGGACTGCTCATAAGGTGAGAAATAATATAGTGCATGACCCTGATTTTGTGCTTACCTCAAGAGATGCTTTAGAAATGATGGGGATTTACGAGCGGGTATTTCGAGAGATGAACCTGATAGACTAAATGCAAGAGTGCTGAAAGTGAAAAATGTTATCATTTTTCACTCTTTATTTTTAACCTTGTATTTGGTATATACAGTCTAGGCCAGGGTAGCTCAGTTGGTTAGAGCATAGCACTCATAACGCTAAGGTCGTGGGTTCGATCCCCACCTCTGGCACAAATAAAAATCCCACGTTGCGTGGGGTTTTTATTTGTGGGTGGGACCGAACGAGGAGGGGATCGGAAAAATGGGAGTTTTCCCGTGAAGGAAGACAGCGGCTCTGAGCTTGTCGAGGGGAGGCGAGGTGGTTTTGGTCTGGTATAAATATAAAAACCCTCTAGTGGGAGGGTTTGATTTTAATCTTTGTGCCGCGTATTGCACGGAAGAGCTCTTAGACATCGTGGATGGTGGCCACTTTTATAAAATTTCTCGCATATATCGCAAAGCTTTCTTCTTGTCATGTTTCCACACGAATCGCACTTCTCTTGTAACAACGTCTCTTCGTCTTCCATAGCGCATCTCCTCTTAAACGTTCTATTTGTTTCATATCATTCCGTACTTTATGAGTCAATAAAAAAACTGCTCCAGGTATTCACGGAGCAGTTTTTTTAGAAATTCGCCAATCTTATCTTGTTACAGAAATTGTTTGGCTTAATTCAGCTGATGGCGCTGATACGGTGACGCGTCCTGTTGTTGCGTCCTGCAAGACAAAATAGCCCGTGTCATAGTCCGAGGTGCTTGTATAATGTGCACCAGAGGCACTTGGGTCAAATGGCATAGAAGCTACATACGTTGGTACAAGACAACCTGCGATATTATACCCACCAGTATTTGCCATCTTGGTGCTTGAAGCTGGTAAGGAACCAGCAGCACATGTAAAGATTCCTCTGTTGTCCGCCATATTTTGGCCAATAGCGTTTAAGAGTGTTGTGACATTTGCGTTGCGTTGTGTGTTTCGTGCTTGGGCAAATTGGCGT
Source organism: uncultured Candidatus Saccharibacteria bacterium (assembly GCA_964388055.1). Taxonomy (GTDB): domain Bacteria; phylum Patescibacteriota; class Minisyncoccia; order UBA6257; family JACRHW01; genus CAYLXU01. The sequence continues at coordinate 5,952 of CAYLXU010000042.1, forward strand.
GCTGGGTTAAGCGCAACAATAACAACTGCCGCAAGAATTGCAATGATGCCAATTACGACTAAGAGTTCAATGAGTGTAAAACCTCTTTGTTTCATAATGTGTGAAAGATATCAGGTTAATGAAGAAGTTCGACCTTTGTCGATCATATTTTGATTATACCACCACTCGAGTCTATTTTATCCACAGTGCGCTATTAGAGAATTGGTATTTCCTCCCAAGAAATAATATGAATGCTTGGCGATGGTTGTATTGTGATTTTAAGATTTGTAGTTGTATTTTGAAAAATCCCTTTCGTTTTTATTATTTTTTGATTGGGTTGTAGTTCAATAGCAAAAATTTGACACGTGGAACTATTCATAGAAATGGTCTCGTTTCCTGCATAATTGCTGGATTCTGCCAGCTTGAGGAGTGCGGTATGGGCACATGCTTCGGCGAGGTTGGTGCTTGTTTTTTTTGATGTCGTGTTGAGAATATTAAAGCGTGTAAAATATCCGCCTGCGCTTATGCCAAACACTACCGCCGAGGCGACGAACATCACAATGATGACGGATATAAGCATAATGTAACCTTTTTGTTGTTGGCGAGGCATATTATTTTTTTAGATACGTCGTTGACTCAAACTGATTCCCGTTCATGGTAAACGAGGTGCGCACGGTTGCGATAGAGCTTGTGGAATAGGGGAGTAGGTGTTCAAAAAGAAGGTTTTCCACAAGAACCGAATTATTATTCAAAAAAAGAGGGGGATTGGTTCCTATTTTAATACGCGCTTGGTTTCCGCTTTGGTCAAAAATGATAGGATTGTTAGAAAAGTTGTATTTTTCTACGCTTAGTACGGTACTTGTACTGTTTTGGGCCGGGATAGTAATATTTGATGCTCCTGTAAGTGCCCATTCAATTTTTTGCAAGACAAAATTTCCTTCTTCCTCAATCGCGTTTTTTGTGTTTATTTCTGATGCGTTGAGAATGAGCTGGTATGTGGTTGCAAAGACAGCCGTTACGATAAGGGCGGTAAGTGTAATGTAAATGAGAGTTTCCAAGAGAGTAAAACCTTTTTGTTTGGATGTCATTGTGATGTGATAATGCGCAATGCATCATTACTGCGCACAGACATATAAGCTATGTTGTTTCGATATACTATTCCCGTTCCCATTTGGGGAAAATTGAGCGTTGAATATACGTAAGGATTGTTATAGGTTTCTACATTAATAATTTGAAATTCCTTGTTACTATCTCCAGTTCCTATAAAAGCCAGGTAATCAATAATAAAAATATCGTTAATAACACCACCAGCATTTAATCTGGATAGAAGGTTTGGTGATTGGGGGTTTGTGATGTCGTAAATCACAAA
>CAYLXU010000043.1:0-7103 GCA_964388055.1 uncultured Candidatus Saccharibacteria bacterium
AAGAAATCTCGCACCCCAGAAACCACTTTACTGGACCCCGATACGCTCTTAGTTGGGAAAGGATTGAATCGTCGGGCAAAACGTCGTGATCGGTAAACGCAATAACGCCGTACCCAAACTTTTCCGCAGACGCCAAAACCTCCAGATGGCTCTGGAGGCCGTCGGAGAGGGTTGTGTGTGTATGGAGTGATTCGTATTGTTGCATTTAAAATAACTTGCCTTGTTGTTTGTCGAGCGCTTCGTTTACCATGGCATCCGCCCCCTTATTGTGTGCGCGCGGTACGTGGTGAAATGTTACCTCTTTAAAATCAAGCGTAAGGTTCCACACATCCATAAAAAGCATTTTCATGCGATCGTCTGAAATTTTATACTCCCGATTCATCTGTCTGCAGATAAGCTCAGAGTCCATCCTTACTTCAACCTTTTCTTTTGCTGCTGCTTCTTTCCCTATAAGCTGGCGTACTTTTTTAAGGCCAAAAATGACGGCTGCGTACTCCGCCTCGTTATTGGTACCCTCGCCTAGATACTCGCCATATTCTTTTCTCTTTCCATCAATATCAATTACCACACCAAGCGCCGAAGGGCCTGGATTTCCTCTTGATCCACCATCCGTATGTACAACAATATTCATAAAAGTTCTTGGTTTATTATTTTAACGCCTCGATACCAGGCAATTTTTCGCCGCTTAAATACGCAATCATGGCTCCGCCTCCTGTTGAAATGAAATCAAATTGTTCGGACAAGCCAAGCTCATGGATAAGCGCAACGGTTTCTCCGCCCCCCACAAATGTTACTGCGGAAGAGGCGGCAATTGCGCGCGCAATCTCTTCAGACCCCACCCTAAACCTAGGATCCTCAAAAAAGCCAAGCGGTCCGTTCCATAATATTGTTTTTGCCTCAGTAATGTAACGTGTAAAATCGGCAATTGTCTTTTCGCCAATATCAAGAATGGCAGCGCCTTCGGAAATTTCTGGCGTCCCTTCCATTGAAACTGTATCCCCTCCTTGGAGAACGAAATCTTTTGGAAGAATCACTTTTGGAGAGCTGAGCAGCTGCTTCACGTCTTCATCATCCACCTCCTCATAGATAGTCGTTCCTACGTGGTATCCTTTTTCTTTAAGGAGTGGACTTGATACACCGCTCCCCAAAAGCATGTAATCGATGCGATGGAGGAGGTTTTTAATAAGTGGGATCTTGGTGCCCATTTTCGCTCCTCCAACGACACACACAAACGGGCGCTCAACCTCATTGAGAAGTTTTTCAAGGTTGGTAATTTCTTTCTCCATCTGAAACCCCATTGCGTGAGGAAGGAATTGCGCAATCCCAACTACGGATGCATTTTTTCTATGGCTTACCGAAAAAGCGTCGTTTATATATACATCTCCAAAAGAGGCAAGTTTTTGGGCAAGCGCTTCGCTATTATCCTTTTCCCCATCAAGAAATCTGACATTTTCGAATAATATAAGCGAGCTTCCGTTTTTGATACACGCCTCTAGTTCCTCAAACGTCCGAGCAAATACGGCTTCTGGGTACTGTTTTTTGAATTGTTCAAATACCGGAAAAAGCGAGAGAGACAAATCTTCGTGAGTAGGATCCCCCAAATGAGCAAGGACAATAACGCGCGCGTCGTTTTTTAATAAAAAATCTATGGATGCAAAACTACTACGAAGCCGAAAATCGTCCTGAATAGTGTTCTGAGAACCCTCATGAACAACCTCTACGTTATAATCAACCCGCAAAAGGACTCTTTTGCGCGCAAGGTCTTCTCTTGTATACTCACGCAAAAATCTCATACCTCTGAAGCTGTCTTTAAAATACTTGTAAAATGTACATTATCAAGGCTTGCACCACCCACTAAAGCGCCTTCAATTTCTTTTTCTCCCAAAAACATCTTCGCATTTGTCTCGTCTAACGATCCACCATATACAAAGCTAAAACGAAATTCCGGATACTCACTTACAATCTTTTTTAAAAATTGAATTACCTCCACCGTCTGTTCTGGAGTCTCTGGAATACCAGTACCGATTGCCCACCGAGGCTCATAAGCGACTATGATAGTCCTGGAAGAGAGGTGAGAAATCCCCTCAAGCCCGCCCCTCATTTGTCGCTCAAGCACATTGAATTTATCTCCACCGTTCTTTTCTTCCAGCGTCTCTCCCACGCAAAAAATGGGAACAATGTTACTTGCAAGCGCTGCCGAGATTTTTTTGCCGATCATTTCGTCCGTTTCTTTGAGGTGCGCGCGCCGTTCCGAGTGGCCAACAATCACATATTCAACTCCTAAGCCTCGGAGCATTGTCCCAGAAATTTCTCCCGTATATGCACCGTCTTTTTCCCAAAAAAGATTCTGCGCCCCCAATGCCACAGAGGCATCGTTCGCATTCAGGGCGCTAAGATAGACGACAGGAGGGCAAATAATAGTAGTAACTGACGGATGTTCTTTTGCCGCCTCTTTTTCCAACTCGAATAATGTTACCGCCTCATCAGCTGAGGAGGGGTTCATTTTCCAATTTGCTATAATAATCTTTTTTTTGTGTTCGATATCACTCATGCTGTTTTTCTTAAAAGCGCCGCTACCTCGTCAGGATCTACAACTACAATGTCTATCCCTGTGCCAAGCTCAAGTCCTGCCATAAATGACATTCTTGGCAAAATTTCTATATGCCAGTGATAGTGAAGCCATGCATCCTTATTTTTTACCGGCGCGGTATGGATAAAAAAGTTTAGATCAGGATCACCCAAGACTTCCTTTATACGAGAGAGGCTAAAATACAATGCATCTGCAATTGCCGATCTTTTTGTTGGCGTACTCTCTTCGAAATAGGGACTATGCTTTTTGGGAAAAATACGAACCTCATAAGAAACCCTCGAAACAAAGGGGGCAATAACGATTGCTTCATCATTTTCAAAGATAATCCTGTTTTTTTCTTCCTGCTCCCATTCTACAACCGCACAATGCACACAGTGTCCAAATCGTTTAAAGTACCTCTTCGACCCCTGAAGAGAATCTTCTATGTCGGGAGGTACAATAGGTAGTGATATGATCTGAAGGTGGGGGTGATAAATCGATGCTCCCGCGCGTGAACCCCAATTATGAAACATGGAAATATAATTTGTGGATGCGCGAGATCCTATATCAAGATAACGCTCCTGAATTGCCTTGAGCATCAAATCGATATCGCCTGAATGCAAATCTGCCAACGGTTTTTCATGGTTTCGAAACAGGAGCAGCTCATGCGCGCCTATCCCATCCTGCACATCAAACAACCCAACCTTTCGCTTATCCGAAAAAGTCTCAACATCGTTTACCGCGGGATACTTGTTTTGCACAACCTGAATCAGCCAATCAGAATGATCCTCGGGTTTTCTATACACCAAAAATGGCTCCCCATGAGTTGTTGCTTGGGGATTCTCAAACGGACACCCCTCTCTTGGAGGAATCTCTCGCTGTTTTTTTTGCAGTAAATCGTGATAGCGATTTGCCCGCGCCTTTGCAAGAAGAATCCAGTCCCCCGACACCAAATCTCGCCTTAATTCTGATTTTGGATGCTCTTCTTGCATGTCTGTCTTTAGTTGTATTTTTTTGTCCAAATATTCCAACGTACTCGAAGCGTTTCAAGAAGAACTTGGATATACGCACTTCCGCGCACGTGTGATCGCGCATCATTAATCCACGTAATTCCTACCTCTTTGATAGAAAAACCTTTGTGGCGAGCAATGGCAAGCGCTTCAACATCAAATCCCCATCTATAAATAGTGAGTCGTTTAAAAACTTCTTCCGCGGCCTTTGCGCTAAAGATTTTAAATCCGCACTGCGTATCATGAATCCCCGGCAACACCAGAAGTTGAATAATCAAATTTCCTATTCTCCCAAGAAGACGGCGAACAAAAGGCTGAGGCACGGGAATGTTTGCCCCTCGAATCGCTCGAGAGCCAATCACTACATCGTTTTTTTCTTTTAAGAGGGGTAGGAGCCGGTCGATGTGATCAATGGTTGTAGAGTTATCCGCATCCATAAAAAGCCGAAACTCGCCGACAGCATCGAGCATTCCTCGACGAACCGCCGCCCCTTTTCCTTGGTTTTCTTTTTGGGTAATTAACCTGAGGTTTTTAATGACGCGCTCGTGGTTTTGTACAATTTCTCCAGTGTTGTCCTTAGATCCGTCATTTACTACCAAAATTTCATAGGAAAGGGGCTTTTTGGAAAGATACTGGTCAATATCAAGAAGAGTGCGCACAATACGCTCTCCTTCGTTATATGCGGGAATAATTATTGAAAGATATATTTTTTCCGTCTTTTGTGCCTGTTCCATGCGTCTAGTGTACGATTCAGTATTAGTATTATACCCCACTATTTCTATTTTTGCCTATCAATCCATGTTTGGAGAATGATAGCAGCTGAGTGGGCATCAACAATCTGCTTTTTCAACCCCGCCTCGTGTAGTTTTGCCCTCGCCTCTTTTGTGCTAAAAAATTCGTCCTCTTCTTCTATGGGCAGGGAAAAGGAGTTCTTCAAAAAACTGACAAACTTTTTTGTGGTCTTGGTTTGGGGCGTTTCATCCCCTACCGAAGAAAATGGAACTCCCACAACAATACGGGAAATGGCGTGTTCGGAAATAACTATTGTTAACGCCTCGATTGTCTTTTTGCGTGATGTGTTTTCTATAACCCTCCAAGGGATAGCCAACCTTGTCTCTTCGTCTCCTAACGCGAGGCCTATTTTTTTTGTCCCATAATCAATTCCTAATATCATAACTACTCCAATGCGGTAAGAATAAGGGGGCCATTCTCAGTAATGGCAAGGGAATGCTCGAAGTGAGCAGCAAGACTTCCATCTGCTGTCGCAAAGCTTTCATCCTCTTGTTGGACGATATGTTCGGTATCCTCAGAGATGATTGGTTCTATGGCGATCACTAAACCCGACTCTAAACGTAACCCCTTCCCGGGTCTCCCGAAATTATACACATAAGGATCCTCATGAAGTTCAAAACCAACACCATGTCCAGTAAGCTCCTTGAGAACCTTGAACCCATCCCCCTCTACCCTTTTTTGAATGACATAACCGATATCGCCCAACGTGTTGCCAAGTGTTGCTGTAAAGATAGCATCTTCTAAAGCACCGCGAGCTGTTTCAATAAGTTTCTGAGCCCCTTTTTTAACATTTCCGATAGGTACTGTAACTGCCATGTCGGTAATGAGACCCTTAAAAATAATTCCTATGTCGATACTGACTATATCCCCATCTTTTAAGCGGTAAGCGGTAGGCCGTTCATGAACTGCGACATTGTTCACAGAAGTACAAAGCGTGTTAGGATACGGCTCTGTGGCGGCACTAGGAGTATAACCTTTAAAAGCCGGCTTTCCGCCGGCTTTTCTTATACGCTCCTCCGCTTCCCGATCGAGTTCCTTGAGAGAAACTCCCGGCCCAAGGTCTTTCGTGATGAGAGTTAAAATTTCTGCCAACTTTCTCCCGCCTTCATGGAGCACCTTTACTTGTTCTTCGGTTTTAATTCGAATCATGTATTCCCAATGCTTCGCGCACTCTTTTTTGTACCTCCTCTACAGTACCCTCGCCATCAACTGTTACCAATCTTCCGGAGGACTCATAGTAGCGTACAACTGGCATTACCTCTGTTTCAAACCAATCTAATCTGCTCTTAATCGCCTCATCCGTGTCGTCCGCTCGTCCGCGCGCCTTAAGTCGTTGTGAAACCTCGCCATGACCAACATCGAGCAAGATTGCAACCATATCCTCCTCCCGCTCAAACCACTCAAGTGTGGCATCTAATACCTCTGCTTCGTGCAATTTTCTAGGAGATCCATCGAAGAAAATTATTTCATCATTTTCCTGGAGACGGGTCATAATATCATTTTGCCACATGTAAATCGCAACCCACTCCTGAATCAGCTTCCCTGCGTTTAAAATCTCTTTTACTTTTCTTCCCGCAAACGTATCCTTGCTGCCCAAAGAACGCAAAAGTTCTCCGATAGATATATAAAGCGTCTTCTTTCCCTGAGACAAAAGATACTCATCGAGAAGTTTAAGCTGGGTTCCTTTTCCTGCTCCACTTCTCCCAAGAAAAACCACGTTTTTAAATTTCATAAAAAAATAAAAAAGGTTACATTAAAATCACAAATACCCAAATCACAAAACTGAAACTAAGGAGATTGGGTAAAAATCGGTGAGATCCAAGGCGCAAGCGAGGAGCAGAGCCGGGGCTTGCAACGCAGGAGATCGCGATGTTTGTCCAATCTATTCGTATTCGCGCATCACTACCTGTGATTGTACCTGTTTCATAGTCTCAATTGCAACTGAGACCACAATGAGGAGTGCGGTTCCTCCAAGACTAAACGCGGTAATACCGCTTGCCGCCTGGACAAGGTTAGGAAGAATGGCAAGCACACCAAGTCCCAACGCCCCAAAAAAGGTTATCCTGCCCATTACTTTGCTAATGAAGTCAGATGTTGATGTTCCAGGTCTTATACCGGGGATAAACCCACCAAACCTTTGAAGATTTTTTGCAATCTCCCGAGGATCAAATGTAATTGCGGTGTAAAAATAGGTAAAGAACACTACCAGGAAGAAATATGCCGCATTATAGAACACCTTATTTGCATAGAATGCATTAACCCAATCCTGCATGCTTGTAGCCCACTCAATATGAAATACCGCTAATATTTGAGCGATGAACTGTGGAAAGAGTAATACTGAAATCGCAAAAATAATAGGAATTACACCTGCCTGTATAAGACGCAAAGGAAGATAGGTAGAAACACCTCCGTACATTTTTGCACCACGCACCTGTTTCGCATAAGAAACGGGAATTTTTCGCTCGCCCTCATTAATAAACACAACCCCAATCACAACAAGGAGAGCCATGAGTGCAAAACCGACATAGGCAGGCAAAAGTCTTGGATCGTACGTCTGAATAAATTGCCAAAAGCTTTGTGGTGCGGCAGCTACAATACCACCAAAAATGATAAGAGAAACTCCATTTCCAATCTTTTGCTCGGTAATAAGTTCCCCAAGCCACATAAGGATCATGCTTCCCGCAAGAATGAGAGTGAGGTTAGTGATCATGTCAACGGGTGTTAACACGTCA
>CAYLXU010000044.1:0-6628 GCA_964388055.1 uncultured Candidatus Saccharibacteria bacterium
CTCGTGCTTGGGATATGGATTTTGATGGTTCGAGAACATATTAATTCCCTTGATGGCATGAATACTGTTTCTGAAACGATTGGTGTCGAGCTTGAGGGGGGGGAGAATGCGCTTGCTCCGTCCCTTGGGCAGATATTTTGGTCAAACGTGGCAAACATCCAAGATGTTGTTGCGAATATTCCAAATATCCTTGAGTCCAAGGAAATAGAACTTAATACAGAAGAGTATTAATTATATGGATAATTCACAAGAAGTAGAAAAAATAGAATCCCAGGATATTACTAAGGAGTTAGAGAGCTCTTACATTGACTATGCAATGTCGGTCATTGTTGCTCGTGCCCTTCCCGACGTGCGAGATGGATTAAAGCCCGTACATCGTAGGATCTTGTATACGATGTGGGATTCCGGACTCACCCATGGTGCGAAATTCAAAAAGTGTGCGAATGTGGTTGGTGAGGTTCTTGGAAGATATCATCCTCATGGTGATACCGCCGTATATGATTCTCTTGTGCGCATGGCGCAAGATTTCTCTTTGCGTTACCCGCTCGTATTAGGACAAGGAAATTTCGGTTCTATTGATGGGGATAGTGCGGCTGCGTATCGATATACTGAGGCAAAGCTTTCCGCAATTTCAGAGGAAATGCTCGTCGATCTTGAAAAGGAGACGGTCGATATGCAGGACAATTATGATGCTACAAGAAAAGAGCCCAGTGTTTTGCCTGCGCGATTGCCCAATTTGATTCTTAATGGCACAAGTGGGATTGCGGTTGGTATGGCAACGAATATACCCCCCCACAACCTCTCTGAGGTTGCCGATGCAATTGTGCATCTTGCAGACAATCCGAAGGCGACCGTGGAAGACTTGATGCAGTTTGTAAAAGGGCCAGACTTCCCTACCGGAGGTGTTATCTATAACAAAAAGGCCATCTTAGAGGCATATGCAACGGGTCGTGGTCCTGTTACTATGCGTGCGCGCGCGGAAATTGAAGAAAAAAAGGCGGGGCGTGCTGAGATTGTAATTAGTGAGATACCGTATCAGGTAAACAAGGCAGAGCTTATTGTAAAAATTGCGGAGCTAGTAACGGAAAAGAAGATTGAGGGGATTCGAGACGTGCGAGACGAGTCAGACCGTGAAGGGTTGAGGATCGTAATAGAGCTCAAGTCGGATGCGCAGCCACAAAAGGTGCTAAACCAGCTCTATAAGCTCACCGACCTTCAGAAGAATTTTCCATTTAACATGGTTGCGCTTATAGATGGTTTGCAGCCCCACACCTTTTCACTAAAAGGGATTCTTGAGCACTATTTGAAACATAGAGAGATTGTGGTGCGCAGACGTGCGCAATACGACCTAAGAAAAGCTGAGGAGCGTGCTCATATTCTTGAAGGGTTGAGCAAGGCGCTTGATCACATTGATGAGGTAATTGCCACAATCAAGAAATCAGCGAACAAGGAAGAGGCAAAAGAAAATTTGATTAAGAAGTTTAAGCTTTCTACGCTCCAGGCAGATGCAATTCTTGAGATGAGACTTCAGACGCTCGCTGGTTTGGAACGTAAGAAGATTCAAGATGAACTTAAAGAAAAACTTGCTTTGATAGCCGAGCTTAAGGCGCTTTTGGCAGACCCAAAAAAGATTCTCAAGGTAGTTAAAAAAGAGGTGGTGGAGCTTAAAGAAAAGTTTGGAGATGAACGTAGGACAAAGGTGGTTTCTTCCCCTATTGGAGAGTTTCGTGAAGAGGATCTTGTTCCTCAGGAGGAGGTGGTGATTACTATGTCCTCGGATGGATATATTAAACGATTGCCACCAGCAACGTTTAAAGTACAAAAGCGAGGGGGGAAGGGGGTAATTGGATTTGAAACGAAAGAGGATTTTGTGACACACCTCTTTCACGCAAATTCTCATGACAACATCCTTTTCTTTACAAGTAACGGACGCGTGTTCCAGACTAAGGTATACGAAATCCCAGCAGCAACGCGCACAAGCAGGGGGCGTTCTGTCTTTAATTTTCTCGACATTCCACAAAATGAGCACGTGACCGCAATGTTGAATTATAGCGATGCTTCGGAAGGGGGTCCCAAGTACCTGGTGATGGTGACGAAGAAGGGTGTGATTAAAAAAACTGATCTTTCTGAATTTTCACAGGTGAGGCGTTCTGGTATTATCGCGGTAAAGCTTGAGAAAGGGGACGAATTGTGCTGGGCTGGATTTTCTTCTGGGAAAGATGGAATTATTTTAGTGACTCAAAATGGGCAGGCGCTTCAGTTTTCTGAGCGTGATGTACGTCCTATGGGGAGAACTGCGCAAGGAGTGCGCGCAATTCGTCTGAAGGGGTCTGACGAAGTTGCTGATATGGCTGTGGTGGATAATTCACAGGCTCAACTTTTGGTGGTTACGGAACATGGTTATGGAAAGAGAACTCCTTTGAAGGAGTATCGTAAGCAAAAGCGCGGTGGGAGTGGTATTAAGACCGCAAATGTAACGAAGAAAACCGGTGTTGTGATTGCGGCGCGTATGGTTTCGGATCTCGAGATGGAACTTATCGCGATTTCCGAAAAGGGGCAGACGCTTCGCACGGGAGTTGCCCAAATCAGAGAGTTGGGACGCGCGACACAGGGTGTGAGAATTATGAATGTGGACGAAAAGGATGCACTTGCCGGAATCACGGTGATATAGCCAGGCATCTCTTTTCTATAGAATAAAAAATCCCTTCGGGGATTTTTGTTTTACTGAATATAAAATACGAGATACAATGTTAGTATTATTGAGCTTTGGTATTTTCTATGTTTACACAACTTACGCAACAACAAAAAAAGACCATTTTGCTTATTGGGGCAGCGCTCATTTTGATTGTGTTTGCTTTATTCTTTTCATTGAGAAAGCCGGGAGATACAACAAAGGCCACCGAACTTGTGGTGTGGGGAGTTGGCGACGATCGACCGACATATGAACAAATTTTTGAACGATTTGGATCTCCTATTACATACGTAAAGAAAGATTTTAGTAATTATGAACAAGATTTAGTAAATGCGCTTGCGAGTGGACAGGGGCCAGATGTGTTTATGATTCACAATTCTTGGCTCTATAAACATCGTGGAAAAATTATTCCGGCACCCGCTGATATTGTTGCTCCGCTTGCTGTACAGCAGAAGTTTCCAGACGTGGTAACTACTGATTTTGTTCGTGAGGGAAGCGTGTATTCACTCCCCCTTTCCATAGATACACTTGCGCTTTTCTATGACAAAGATGTGTTTAATGGTGCATTCATAAGCGAGCCACCAAGGACGTGGAGCGAATTTGAGGAGCTTGCTTTACGTCTTACAAGAAGAGACGCGGGTGGAAATATCATTCAACCTGGCGTTGCTATGGGGGGTAGTGCTAGGTTGATTGATAAGGCGACTGATGTTTTAGAGATGTTGATGCTTCAAAACGGATCAAAAATGTTTGGTGAAAATGTTTTGGGGCCTTTCGCTACCCTGAATAGCTCAGTTGGTGGATTCGATGGGTCTGATCCTGCCGTGAACGCGCTTAGGTTTTACCTTCAGTTTGCTGATCCACTCTCAGCTTTTTATGTGTGGGATTCATCACAACACAATTCTGTAGATGCCTTTTCGTACAACTCTTCGGCAAGAAATAAGGTTGCGATGACGCTTAATTACCACTATCGTATCCCACTTCTTCTTTCCAAAAATAGAAATTTGCGTTTTGGCGTGTCTCAAGTTCCCCAACGGGATGGTGCAGTGGGTGGGCAACTCGGGACTTACGCTGATTATTGGGGATATGCGGTTTCTAGGGCGAGTAAAAATCCCCAACTTGCGTGGCAGTTTATCGGATTCTTAACCGATGCGCCACAGGCAAAGCTTTATCTCGCAAAAACAGGAAAACCACCTGCATTACGTGCGTTGATTAGTGATTATGACAATGATCCTGTGCTTTCAGTGTTTGCCAGGCAGATTCTTATTGCAAAGAGTTGGGTTCAGCCTGGACATGAGGATGTTTCTCGTGTGTTTGCGGGCATCATTGACTCCGTCTCTCAAGGATTGTTTTCTCCACAAGAGGCGATCGGTGCTGCTGAGCAGCAGATCAATGAATTATTTAGAAAAATAAAATAATTTTTTCTATATGCGCGTTATTTATGGTGTCACACTGTGGATGATTACAATGTTTCCATTTTTTGCATTCGCTGGCGCACCTACGGAATTTACAGGTTTTACAAATCCAATTGCTTCCAACGATTTTGAAGGAGTAATAGGAGGAATCATAGATTTTCTTCAACCGGTTGCTGTGGCAGTTCTTGTTATTATGGTATTTGTGGGAGCATTTCAGTGGCTTTTTGCGGGGCCAGATCCTAAAAAGATTGAGAGTGGAAGAAAAACACTTACATGGGCAGTGATTGGTTTTGTTGCTTTACTTCTTGCGAGAGTGCTCGTAAGTACAGTTGCTTCTCTTCTCGGATAATCACAGAGATGCTATAATGCAACATATGCACATTCGTATATTTCTAGGAACGTTATTGTTTGCTCAGCTTGTTGGATACGATGCCCATGCTTTAGGGCCTGCACAACAAAAAATTATTACTATATTTGAAAGGGTTGTAAATCTGATGGGAAATATTTTTGTAGGGATTGCTGTTATAATGTTTCTTTACTCCGGTTATCTTTATATAATTTCTGCAGGAAATCGTGATATTGTTCGGAAAGCGCAAAACACATTGGTGTGGGCTGTCATTGGGACGACGGTGGGGCTTTTGGCCTTTGCTATTCCTGGGATGGTGAGTAGTATTTTGAATGGTTAGCTGATTGGTGTATTTTTCTAAAGGTCGATCTAAAGATGAAATGTGTAGTAAATATGAAATTGGTTAAATATATCTCAACTGCATTGTATGCGTTGCCATTTGTTGCAGGAGCGGCAACTATACCAACCTATCAGGAAGTGACAGGCATAACTGGTCCTGTAGATTTGATTAGTAAGGCCGCTAATCTTTTTGCAACAATAATTATGGCCGTTTCTGTAGTCATGTTGTTGTATGCCGGCTTTCAATACATTACTGCTGCGGGCGATTCAAAGAAGACAGAAGCAGGAAAAAATGGAGTTATTTACGCAATTATCGGACTCTTTATAGCCGCAATGGCGTATCTGTTGCCAACTTGGATTCCAACCCTACTTCGATAGTGGCAAAATAGGCAAGAGTCAAAACTAAAAACCCTTTTTGAAGGGTTTTTAGTTTTAGAAGATCAGAAAGAAGCTGTTTGGAAGGGAAATGTGTTCATCAATGAATTTTTTTTTGAAATTACTATACCCCTTCCATGATAATGGTTCCCAATCTCCCCTGATATGACCAAAGTTCAAATATTTTATTTTATTTTTTTGGGCAAACTGATACCAGTGATCAATAAGACCTACCCCTACTTGCAGGTCTTGTCCTTCTTTGGTGAGAAAAGCCACATAGTGAGCTGAGGTGTTGGAATAGTTTACCACCGCAAGCCCCCCAAGGATTTTTTGGTCGCTTTCCACTCCCCACATACGAGTCACATCTGGACTGGATTCCTCGATCATCTTGGAAAAACCTTTTCGAAGTGATTTCGATAGTGTGGCATTTTGTAGTCCACGGATAAATGTGTCGGGCGTAATTTCCTTTACTGCTAGAGATTCTTTTTGAAATTTTTTGAGGTTACGACGAGCCATTTTGCTCCAACTGGCAGTGTAATTATTTTTTACCAAAGAGAAGCCATTTCCTTTTTGATGGGCGGGCAAAATACCTTTTCTCCAACCCTTTGGCGCGGTTTTTTTTCTCCAGGTACTCCAAAATAGTATACCGTGTTTATAGCCGAGTTTTTTAATTCTTTCTTTTTTGGGTTCGATGTCGGTGTGAATTGCATGCGCGATGCATGTCTTAAGAGGAAGGGGTGTAATAAATATGTATGATCGACCTTGGATTGTTACATCCATACCACGTTTTTGAGATATAGTTGCGTAAAATGAGTCCTGAAAAATATCGTAGTAGTCTTCTGGTACATTTGTTTTCTCGATTATTAAAATTTCATTTTCTCGGTAGTGTTTCGTGCTAATATTTAAAAAACTCTTTTTCCACACATGGGGTATTTTTTTGTCTTTTCCTCCCAACTGTGTGGCGGCATTTATTACTATTATGCCAGAGCTGCTAGAGATTCTTTTTATGTGCGCAATAAAGTCGTTATTTTTGAGGATGGTGTTACATGGTTGGTTTCCTTGAAAGAGATCTATAAGAATGCAATCATATGTCTTATCACAGGATGAGATAAATTTATGCGCTTCTTGGACAATGAAATTAATTTTCTTTTCCTTGAAACAGTAAATATATTTGCTTATTGTTATCATTTCCGGGTCGTAATCAACGGCATCAATGTTGGTATTTGGCCACAATGACAAGATTGTTTTGGTTGCACATCCTCCCCCATTTCCCAAAACGAGTACATTTTTGGGCGCCAATCTTCTCCGGTATTGTTTTAAAACAAAATACCACATTGTTTCGAGATAGGTGCCACTATAGAATTCACCCTTATCAATTTTAAGGAACCAGTTTCCACTCCAGTATTTTCTTAATGTAAGAATGCCGTTTTTCGCAGAAGCGAATAAGGTGTCTTTATAAAGCGA
>CAYLXU010000045.1:0-6531 GCA_964388055.1 uncultured Candidatus Saccharibacteria bacterium
ACTGTTGGTGGTGCGTGTAGGATTGGTGTATTGTGGGCACAGATTGAGGCGACTGCAAAACAATTTCCCGAGGTAAAAGAAGTTCGTTTTGCCCCAGAGGATTTGTTTCAACCCTAGTGTTCTTTTTAATGCGTTTTGGTCTTATGGGTTTCGCGGGCCATTGCCCGCATTTTCGTTTTTAATTTTGTATGGTATAACACAGGCGGATCTTTTGAAAGGAGTCCACAGATATGGTTGTGGTATATGCACATCAAGAACCACCAGAGAGTTACACAAAATCTCTTTTTCTGGCAGGACCAACTCCTCGTGCGGGTGCATCAGAGAATGTTCCTTCCTGGCGTCCAGAGGCTCTGCGCTTTCTTGAAGAATTGGGATATGATGGTGTGGTGTTTGTCCCAGAAGATGAAGATGGTGTATGGAAAGACGACTATGAAGGACAAGTTGAGTGGGAGGAGAGATGTCTTCATTTGGCAGATTGTATTTTGTTTTGGGTTCCGCGTGAAATGAAATACATGCCAGCCCTTACTACTAATACGGAATGGGGTGTGTGGCAGGACAGTGGTAAGGTCGTTTTTGGCGCGCCGGAACATGCTAAACGAGTACGTTACCAAAAGTATTACGCAAACAAGTTAGGAGTACCTTGTGCGGAGAGTCTTAAAGAAACGATTCAGAATGCTCTTGAGTTTCTTGGTCCAGGGTCTCTTCGTGTGATGGGAGAGCGCGAGGTGCCTCTTCACATATGGCGCACGATTCATTTCCATGAGTGGTACTTGGCTCAAAAACATGCAGGAAATCGTTTGGATGGAGCAAGGGTTGAGTGGATTTTCAAAATGGGTCCGGGCAAGAAACATGTTTTTTATTGGGCGCTTCATGTGGACGTATACGTTACGAGTGAGGATAGGCACAAAACCAATGAGGTTGTATTATCACGCCCCGACATTGCTACCATGGTTCTTTATCGACGAGGTGGATCACACCTGGACACAGACGTTGTACTGATTCGTGAATTTAGAAGTGCGGCGAGGACTGTAGATGGGTTTGTGCGCGAAAGTCCGGGGGGTTCATCGGTGGTGCCAAAGGGCGATCAGCTGTTGGTTGCGGTAGAGGAGTGTCGAGAAGAAGTTGGACTTGAGATTCATCCAAGTAGGGTGCAGAGGCACGAAACACGCCAACTTATGGCGACTATGTCTACACATAAAGCCCACCTTTTTTCCGTCGAACTTACCGAGGAGGAACTTAATTTGCTCAAAAAATGGAAAGGTATTGCAAGAGGTGTTGAGGGGGAGTCTGAACGTACCTATGTTGAAATCCACACGTTGAGAGATATATTACAACAGGAGGACGTCGATTGGTCTGCCTTGGGAATGATTCTTGCAGTTCTTTGTAGGGCTTAAAATGTCTCCTGAGCTAATAATTGCGATCGTTGTGTGTTTTCTTGCACTTTTTTTGGTAGTAAGGGTGTTTGATCCCGCATGTTTTTTAAAATGTCGTAAATGTGGTTCCAGAAAAACACTTACCTGGCATAGAGAGTCTCCAGACGCATCATTTCCGGACTCTATTCACTACATGCGCATACTCAGATGTTTTTCTTGCGGTGTTTCTAATCAGTGCATTAGTCACTCTATTTATCCGCCGAGACCGGATGGGGTTGGCGATTAGTTTTAGAGCGGGCTTTTATAGCCCGCTTTCCTTTTTAAAAAGTTTTTGTGTGGTATAATAATAACAATGAAAAAGATTTCATTATATCTAACACTTAGCATTGTTCTTGGATTTAGTCTTATTTCGTTTTGGGTATATCAAAGATATTTCAAGACATCACAAGAGAGTATATTACATTTTTCTGTGGAACGTGGTGATGTGGAAGAGGTTGTAAAAGTAAGAGGTGAGGTTGTGGCAGAAAAGAATTTTGATCTTGAGTTTCCATTTTCTGGAACGGTAGAACGTATTTTTGTGGCAGAAGGGGACCAGGTAAGGCCAGGAAGTTCGCTTATTGCCTTGGAAACAACCGACTTTTTGCTAGAAAAACAACGCTTGGAAGCTGCGCGTGTTGAGCGTGAATCGGGTCTTCAAAAACTGGTCGCGGGAGCAACCCCAGAAGAGCTTCGTGTCGCCGATACGCGCGTAAAAAATGCTCAAGTTGCACTGGGAGAGGCACGAAAAGTTTTGACTGATAAGATTTGGGAAGCATACGTAAAATCGGATGATGGGATACGAAATAAAATTGACCAATTTTTTAATAACCCGCGAACAGATAACCCTCAATTGCGTTTTGCTTCCACCGATACTCAACTTGAGTGGCAGGTGGAGTTTGGGAGGTTTTCTATAGAAAAAAGTTTGACAGCATGGAATATGCTGTTGAGTGTTCTTGCCTCGAGTAATGCGTTAGAAAAAGACATTGAAGATGTTGGAAAATATCTTGAGCAAACTAAGGTGTTCCTCGACACCACGGCTTTTTTAGTCAACTCACTTACTACCACATCCGGAGCTTCTCAAGCAGATATAGACACATGGAAGGCTGCCGTAGCAAATGCGCGAGCAAATGTGGACACTGTTTCGGCAAGCTTTTTTTCTGCTCGGGAAAAATTTCGTGTTGCGGAAACAAATCTTAGGTTGGCAGAGGATGAACTTGCACTTAAAAAGGCTCCAACGCGTACCGAAGATATCGAAATAGCGAGGGCACAAATTCGTGGTGTTGAAAGTCAGATAGCTGCACTCTCTGAAAAAATACGAAAATCTACCCTTATAGCGCCCGTTGCTTCAAAAATTACGAAAATATGGCTCGAAAAGGGGGAGGTGTTTACCCTGGGTTCTCCCGCTGTGTCTGTCTCTACTCTTGTGCATAAAATTACTACAGACATTTCTGAACTTGATATTCGAAAGATACGTGAAGGTAATGGTAATGAGGTACAAGTTCGGTTTGATGCATTTCCCGGAGAAGATTTTATAGGGAAAGTAGTTTCCGTAGACCAGAAGGAAATTATTAAGGATGGAGATAAGTATTATAAAGTAAATATTGCTTTGGATCTTTCTTCTGAGGTGGCAATTCGTTCTGGAATGAGTGCAGATTTGATAATTAGAGTTTCTTCTTTAAAGAATGTTCTTAAAATTCCTGAACTTGCAGTATATCGGAAAGAGGGAAAGCTATTTGTAAAGATTGAGAAGGGTGGGGAGCTTAAGGAAGTGGAGGTTCAAACGGGTGTTTCGGATGGAAAGTATGTTCAAATTCTCGCGGGACTAGAGGAGGGGCAATCGGTAGTAGTGTTACATCAATAGCATATGACAAATGAAGTGACGGGGCGCATAGTTGACGTAGTGTGTGGGATGGATGTGTCTGATTTTTCCGATGCCCCCAAACATACCTACAAAGGGAGTGTTTTTTCTTTCTGTGGGGATGGGTGTGAAAAAAGGTTTCTTGAGACTCCTGCTCGATTTCAAGGGGAGCCTTTTTTAAAGTTAAGCAACATCAAGAAATCTTTTATAACTGGAGGCACAGAGACAAAAGTTTTACGAGGGATAAACCTTCATGTTTGGGAGGGGGATTTCGTGGCGATTATTGGTGCCAGCGGTTCGGGAAAAAGTACGCTTCTCAACATGATTGGACTTCTCGATCGTCCGACTCGCGGAGAGATATTTTTGCAAGGAAGGGAAATGGCACATTTGGATGATGAGGATCGAACAGCGCTTCGTTCAAAAACGTTTGGTTTTGTGTTCCAGCAATACAACCTAATTCCATGGCTTACTGCCTATGAAAATATTACTATCCCAGCATTGTTTTCAGGGGTGCCTCTAAACGAAGAGAGCATCGCAATTCGAGTTGCACAGGCAGGGCTTTCGGGGCGGCTTTTGCATCGCCCCACAGAGCTTTCTGGGGGTGAACAGCAACGAGTGGCGCTCCTACGTGCGCTTACAAATGATCCAGAGGTTATTTTGGGTGATGAACCAACAGGAAATTTAGATTCTGCGACAGGAAACGCAATTCTTGATATGCTCATTGGCCTCAACCGAACACAGAAAAAAACATTGATTGTTGTGACACACGACGCAGATATTGCTGCTCGTGCAGATGAGATCATCACCCTAAAAGATGGTGAGATGGTCCGAGATCATCGGGTCCATCGCGCAAAATACACCGAATAATATGAAGCATCTTCTTTTTCTTATTTTTAAAAGCATTCGATATCGCCAGATGAGGAGCTGGCTTACTGTGCTTGGAGTAGTAATCGGAATTATGCTTGTGGTTTTTATACTTGCGCTTAGTGCTGGTATTAAGGGTGTGGTTGCACAAACCTTACAAATGTTTGGTGCTGATTTAATCGTGGTACGCCCAGGGGAGGCCACAAATCCAATAGAATCTGTTGCAGCTCTCGTGGGTGGGCAACGTTTTCGGGATAAGGACATTTTGGATTTGGAAAATATTGAAGGGATACGTTTCGTCGCTCCGATGGACATTACTACACTGAACGTGGAATATGCAGGAGAGAAAAAGAATACTATGCTACACGGTGCCCCTTGGAAAGAATACAAGATTATTTATGAAGAATCACAGGGTCTTAAGTTGGCGCAAGGAAGGTGGCCGGAGAATGATCAGGTAAATGAAGTAGTGTTAGGGTATAAAGTGGCTAGTGATCTTTTTAAAGAAAAGGTTCGTGTTGGAGATGAGCTTGTTCTAAAATCTAAGAAGATGAAGGTGGTTGGTATTTTAACTCCTATTGGGGAGCAGATGGCGGACAATGTGATTTACCTCTCCCTCGACATTTTTCGCCAACTTACAGGTGTGCGTTCTGGTATAGTTTCTGCAGCAATTAAGGTGGAGCCTGGTGCCAATCTTGAGTTGATTACAAAACAGATAGAATTTCAACTAAAACAACAAAAAACCGTTGAAGAGTTTTCAGTACTCACTCCAGAAAAAATAGGAAATATAATTGGAAGCGTACTTTCTGTTATAGAAACAGTACTCGTCATTATTGCACTTATTTCACTTTTGGTAGGTGGGGTGGGGATTATGAATACTATGTATACCTCTGTACTTGAACGGACAAAGCAGATAGGAATCATGAAGGCAATAGGAGCTTCTCAAGCAGTTATTACGGCACTTTTTCTTCTAGAGTCTGGTTTTATTGGATTTGTGGGTGGAATATTGGGTACTGTTTTGGGTATTGTGTTTGCTTATACAATAGGAGTGATTGCTGGGAATTTTGGTGTACGGGGCCTATTTTCCTTTGCTTCCCTAGATTACCTCGGGTTTTTGTCTCTTTTGGTCTTCACTTTTATTGTGGGGGTTTTGGCGGGCGTGTTACCAGCTCGCCAGGCTGCGCGGATGGAGCCTGCTGAAGCACTACGATACGAATAGTGGAATATTTCAGGTTGGTATATACAAACTGCATGAAATGTGGTATTTGTTTTTTAGTTCATTGAGAGGGGTTTATTGGTATGCTTCAGGACGAGGGGCAGGTAGAAGAAGATCTCATCTTACGGTTTGATTTCGAGAAGGTTCGTTGCTATATGCAAGACAGAGGGATTCAGTGGGGTTTTCTAGGGGAGGTCCGTATACCGTCTGTTGAGGAGCTTATCGGAAAGGCGAGAGATCTTTTGCGTGACAGTCTTCTTATGTCCCCTTGTTCAGTTTCGAGTGGTGGGTTGCGTGCCGAGACAGATTTTGCAGATTTTAAGAGAGAAAATCCAGTAATCAGGCTTTTGTTTGTAGATGGAAAAATAGATTTATTAGAGAACGATTGTAAAAAGGAAAGTTTTGATCCTTGCGCAAGACAGTACCATTCTACGGTTGTGGAAAAGGTGGTATTGCCACTTAAACGACACCTACACGAAGGGGGTCAAAGCTAGTGAAGATTCGACATTTTTTGCTTCTTGTGTGTGTAACTATTTCAATGTTTTGTATGGTTCCGGCACACGGAAAAAGCGTGAAACGATCAAATGAAAGCGATGTGGGAGCGGATCGCATTATACGGCTTGTTCGTACAGATGAGATCCAATATCTTCGATACGTTCTTCGTGTGGCTGAAAAAGAGGAAGATTTTCAAAAGATGTTTGAGGTCATTCGTAGGTTTTGTGAAGACTTTAATGTGGTGTGTGTGTCCGTCGGCGGGGGTTCTCCAGAAGCGAAAAAAGAGGACATTGCTCTTATTAAAACAATACTTTCGGACGAAGAAGTGATAAATTGTTTCTGGAAGCTTACTGATGCGAGAATTAAGGTTTTGGTTGTTTATCCAAAAAACGAAGAGGATGAAAGAGGTCTTGCAATAGGAACAATGTCACTGTTTGTTCCGTGGAACATTTCTGTTGAAGAATTAAGACAGTATTTTGGGCTGAAGAACACTCGTTAATCGTACAAAATACCGGCACATGCTGGTATTTTTTTTGTGGTGGTGAATTGTCTGTGAAGGGTGATTATGATATGTTTTAAAGGTCGGTTAAGACGTGTTATAAAATTGTTTTTTGATATTTTTATGCCTGTTGTAATTCTTATTGCAGCATTAATTTTGGGGGGAGGCATAACTTCCGCAGTGCGTGCTT
>CAYLXU010000046.1:0-6383 GCA_964388055.1 uncultured Candidatus Saccharibacteria bacterium
GAGAACGGACGTAATACCCATAAAAATAAGGAATAGACGTTTGCGCTCGGAAAGAGAAAGGTGGTCAAACATAAAAAATAAACTCAAACTACAAGATTATTGGGATGTGAAAATTGATACAACAATATTGTCAATTTTACACCTTAATTTTTAATTCGTTTCTGCCTGCGCCTTAAGTACCACAATCTGTGTCTCTTCGTGCCCTTCCAAATCCTTCTTCTTTATAGTCAACTTATCCTGCGCATCAGGCGACACACCAAACTCCTTCAAAAAAACCTTCACGTCATCCGCCTCACGAGTAAGCCCTTTTACGGAATACAGCATGGGGATAGCAATCCTCGGAGCTATCTGGTTTATAATGCTCACCGCTTGCTCCGCCTCTAAATAAGGAGTTCCTGAGGGCACAAAAAGAATATCTGTTTCAGTACACGCCTCCAACATACGAGGATCAAGCTTTGTGGCAGGAAAATGCCCCAAGTGGACAAGTTTGAGGTCACTCCATTGGAGAACATATGCTGTAGAAATGTCATCTTTATTTCCACCAACCTGTACGCCACGTATTGTCATACCTTTTAGCTCATATTCTCCCGGAGCGTACACAGTAAACGGCTCGCCCCCCTTAAACATTTCCGAACGCCCCTCCTCGGAGGGTGAAAAACGTGACATCAAAGACACGTCAGCATTAAAATAGGGGGTTGAAAGCCCCGTACTCGCCTTATCAAACGGATCGGTTTTGACCACCACCTCACCCGCCTGAATTTTAAAACACGCCTCTCCGTACCAAGTAATAACCATGATACTAGGGTATCAAATAATAGTCACATCTTCAAGTCTTCTTTTAAATACGACTAGGCCTTAATTCAAAATTTAAAACCCGTAAAGACCCCCTAAAATCCAAAAATTCCTGTACAGGATACAACATTTTGACATCCGTCTAAAAATGGCTAGATTTTAAGTTTTAAGATTTGCATTTTACATTTCAAATTTCCTGTGTTACACCTATATACGACACATGACCTCATGTGTTGCAAAAAAAACAATGACAGACGAAATATTAAAAGAATCCGATTTTCGGAATGCGTTTAAAGCGCAGGTGGTGGCAACACCACCAAAACAAGGAGAAATCCTAGAAGGCACAGTCCTAAGCAAACAGAAACGAGCTCTTTATATCGATCTCGGCATGTTTGGTACGGGAATTGTCTATGGACATGAGTACAGAATGGGGCGAGAAGCAATTAAGCACCTCAAGCCCGGAGACATTGTAGCCGTAAAAATTGCAGACACAGAAAATGAAGACGGTTACATAGAACTTTCTCTAAAAGATATTGGACAAAGAAAAGAATGGGAAATCCTTCAGGAGAAGAAAAACACAAATGAGACGGTAACCGCAAAAATAGTTGCGGCAAATAAAGGAGGACTTCTTGTAGAAGTAAGCGGAATCAGCGGCTTCCTTCCAGTCTCGCGCCTTACTCCAGAACACTATCCGCGCGTAGAGGGGGGAGAAAAAACGAAAATTCTTCAAGAGCTTCAAAAGTTTGTAGGCCAAGACATGTCAGTAAAAATCATTGATCTCAACCCAAAAGAAGAGCGACTCATCGTCTCAGAAAAAGAAATTTTTGAAGAACAGCTCAAGGAACGCCTTACCCAATATGCAATAGGGGACGTTATCGATGGCACAATCACCGCCGTGGTAGATTTTGGTGCATTCATGAGATTCACCAACAATCCTGACATTGAAGGCCTTATCCACATTTCCGAACTTAGCTGGGGACTTATCGACCACCCATCTGAACTTCTTCAGCCAGGAGATCAAATAAAAGCAAAAATCATTGATATCCAAAACAACAAGGTCTCCCTTTCCCTAAAAGCTCTCCAGGAAGATCCTTGGATGAATATCGAAAACAAATACCCCGCAGGTACCACAATCAAAGGGGAAGTGTTCAAGTTCACTCCTTATGGCGCCTTCATTAAGGTGGATGAAAATATTTATGGACTTATCCATGTATCCAAGTTCGGGGATGCACCAACTATGAGAGAGGTGCTAAAAGACAAGACGGCATACGAATTCGTCATCGAATCAGTAAACCCTCAGGACAAACGCCTCATGCTTACCCTGAAAGACTTGGAAGAAAAACTGGCAACCCTTGGAAAAACAAGGGAAGAGAAAAAAGAAGAATCCAAAACTGAATAGTACAAAAACCGCTCCGACAAACACAGGAGCGGTTTTTGATTATTCGATTGATTCTCGACAAAATGCCACTTTTTTGTACACTGGAAACAGTTCACTGAAAACATCATAAGAGGTGGTACGTCATGAAAACCCTGCGCCGCATTCTTGCTGTATTCGTTCTTGTCCTCTATGCAACGACTGGTGCCACAACAGCAGTACCCAAAGGAAAGGAATCCAAACCTACTATCGAAATCAATCTCGCCGCACAAACACTCACTTATAGCAATGGTGGCATCGCGCGCACATTCCACTGTTCCACAGGAAGAGCAGGATACCGCACCCCAAAGGGCACTTTCACTGTATATGCCAAAGAACGTCATGCAATCTCATATAAATATGGGAACACCCCCATGCCTTTTACACTCTGGTTTCATTCCGCAGGCTACGGAATTCATGCCTCAACATCCGTCCCTAATTACCCCGCCTCACACGGCTGTGTCCGTTTGAAATATGAAGATGCCAAATGGCTTTTTAACCAAGTCCTTGTTGGAACACCCGTTATAATCAAATAAAATAAAAAGTCCCAAAAATGGGACTTTTTTTAAAATCAAATATTAAAAATTAAATGTAAAATGATAATGCAAAATTTTAAAAAAGGTTTTGATATAATCTTTTCTTATCTTCTTTACACCAATTTTTTAAAACATTTGCCACGCTCGTCATAATCACGAAACATATCGAAACTGGCAGCAGCAGGGGAGTAGAGGACAACGTCTCCACTTCTCGCGACACCCCGTGCATGAGCCACCGCTTCTAATAGTGTCGTTGCCATGAAAACTTTCTTCAAAAATTCCCGATCTCTAAGCCTCTTGAGTTCGGTGAACAACAATTCTCTTGTCTCACCCAAAAGAACAACACCTCGTGTATCATTCTTAATAATTTCTCCAGCAAGTTTCCTGTATGAAAACCCTTTGTTTTTCCCCCCCACAATAAGCACCTTTGGCCCAGTGAACGCACGCAACGCAGCGATGGTCGAATCGGGGTTCGTGGCAGCAGAGTCGTTATAAAATCTTACGCCATCTTTTTTAGCAACAAACTCAAGCCGGTGTTCATTACCCTTAAATTTCTTGAGGCCCTTTAAAATTATTTTACGCGAAACACCTAAATGTCTCGCAGCCAAAGCGGCCGCAGAAGCATTTTTGAGATTATGTAATCCCGGTACTGCAAGATCCGAAGACGCAATACCCATTGTCTCCTTCGCACCAAAATAACATATTTTTCCTCCGGCATATCTTGCAAAAGATCGTGTGATCACACTGTCCTTATCCAAAATCGCAACATCTCTTCTTTTTTGATATCGCACAATATTTGCCTTTGCGTTCCGATACTCCTTCACACTTTTGTGGTGATCAAGATGGTCCTGCGTTACATCGAGTACAATAGCAACATGAGGAGATTTTTTAAGATGCTGAAGTTGGAAACTCGACAACTCCATAACCACCAGATCTCCATTTTGAATCTTTCCTACGTGTTCAAGGGCGGGCCTTCCAATATTACCAAGAAGAAACGCACGTTTTTTTGCGGAACGTAAAATAGTATAGAGCATAGTCGAAGTCGTACCCTTTCCCTTTGTTCCTGTTACACCAATAATTGTTCCCTTGCAAAGATCAAAAAAAAGATTGGTTGGAGAGCTAAGCACCACCCCGCGCCGCAACGCTCGCTGAATCTCGGGAAGTTTTGTAGGAATTCCAGGACTTTTAAACACGAGATCGAATTGTTCAAGGTTTTTGAGATAATGCTCTCCAATCTGTGTCACACACCCCTGTACCTCAATAAGGCTCTTGTCGCACAGAGTAATTTGGGAAGTGGAAACTCCTTCTTTTCTCAAGAATTTAAACAACACACGCCCCTCACGCCCAAACCCCAAAATCGCAATTTTTTTATCTTTAAACACAACCATTACTTCTCACATACCAAAAATAAAAAACCGGGGCAAATCCCGGCATATTTTTAAAACTCTCATTCAATAACTATTGTCTGACCTTGCCCACCCTTACCGTGGTTCCATCCAGCGCCCTCAACATCCTTTGGTGAATGAATATGGAACTCGAGACTATATGGATATGAAGAAGTATTGGAAGCCTTGCGCACCAAAACCCACATTAACTCATCGCGTGGAACATCCGCAAAAAACTTCACAGGACAATAATCAAACGTTCGGAGTCGAACTTCACGATCATCTTGAAAATTCGTGATCATTACGGAATATTGCATAGGACTGTGCATAAAAACTCGTACCACACCCGTCACCATCTCATCAGGGTCTTGTCTCGAAGAGCATCCCGCCAGAAAAATACCCGCATAGATAACTAAGACAAAAAGGGCAAAGATCTTCTTCATCTACACCACCTTCATTCCGACGAGGTGTGCCACAGCAGATGCCAAAAAACATAATGCATCGATAACCATCACCTGGTAACTCACATGGGACTCACCCAAAAACTCCACCAAACAAATGACAAAAAGAAGCATAACTCCTAAACCAAAAAGTGGTACAGCTATTGGCATCAATTTTTACCTCCTTCTTTGTGCTAAATTTGTAATAACACAAAAATCTTCATAGGTCAACCAAACTTTAGTAGGTCCTACCTTGTCTTAAATTTTCCGGTAATACCGACCCAAGATTTTACACACCAAATCCTGGAAGCTTGTTTTGTACGGCGTCCACGACTGCAGCAAAATCAATGTTCGGTTGCTTAGTCGCTATCGCAACATGAAGAGTCTCACGGTCTATTCCACAAAGCCCACCAAGCTGATGTGCACGGAGGAGTGCCACCAACTTCATCACATCTCTCTCACACACGTCATGCCAAAGGGCATAAATACGCGAACCCCAAATATGAAGCGCATCGAGGAGATAAAAAGAGTTAAGGTCTGCAAACAATGCATCGCGGTCAACGTGCGAACTGTGTCGCAAAATCTCAAGACACACCATTAAGGCATCGACATCGCCATCCGCAAGCGCGAACAGCATTTCTTTCACTGACATGGGCGGATAAATACGTCTCATCATAAAAACAAAAAACAGCTTGCACGCTGTTAAGAGATAAGAACAATACCATAATGACATTGGCTAGTCAATGTCCCATAGATGTGTGTTTGGTATGTTGACTGGTGGGTTATAGTTTTCTAAGCATCGCATAAGTGCCTCAAGATAGTGAAAAGAAAGGCTCGGATACTTTTCTCTAAGTTCTTCCAGAAACCCTTTGTGATGTGCATTCCAAAAATCCTTTTGTCTATCTGCTACCAAGCGCTTTGCAAAACCCGCCACCTCATCATATGCTTTTCTATAAGTTTCGTCGTCTAGCCCTACAGACTCCAAAAAAGCAACAAGATCCTTAAAACTTCTAACCTGCTTTAGATTTTGTATCCTCTTTGCGTCTTGACCAAAAGAAGCTTCTTTAGACATCGTATAAAAAGTATAAACGTAGTGCACCCAGTAGGAATCGAACCTACAACCGTCTCCTTAAGAGGGAGCTGCTCTGCCAGTTGAGCTATGGGTGCAAAAACTTCTCCTATTATACAAAATAATTGAAAAAAGTGAAGAGAAACGATATACTAAAAAAGCTTTCTATTTCGAAAAAGCATCAAAATCCCTTAATTAAACCTGTGGAAGAAATTATCCTTTCGGTTAAAAACCTCACGCTCACAATAGACGATGAAACCCTTTTGGAAAGCGTTTCTTTTGACGTACACAAAGGAGAAACAACTATGTTTCTTGGCCCAAACGGAGCAGGAAAGACAACGCTATTTCAGGCTCTTCTTGGTATCCGTTCTTATAAAGGAACGATTGAATGGAAACAAAATGTACATATTGGATATGTCCCGCAACGCTTTGAGTTTGATAAATACATACCAGTAAATGGTCATGAATTTTTGGCACTCAAAACAAAAGGGTTATTTACGCCACAAAAGGATTATACCGAACTGTGCAAACTCGTATCCCTTAACCCCAAAAAGCTAAAAACTCCTATAGGCCTCCTCTCAACAGGGGAACGTCAGCGCCTCCTCATTCTTTGGGCGATCCAGGACAATCCCGAAGTACTATTGTTTGATGAACCAACAAGCGGAGTAGACGTCGGAGCCGAAAAATCAATTTATGAACTTCTCCACAGTCTTGTACACGAACAACACCTGACCCTCCTCATGATCA
>CAYLXU010000047.1:0-5835 GCA_964388055.1 uncultured Candidatus Saccharibacteria bacterium
GAAAAGGGGTAACTTTGAAATCTCCAAGATCTATTGTCTCTTCCTTGTCCTTATAGATAGTTTCTATGTGAAGTTTTGGTTGGTTTGGAAAATCGTCTTGGCGTTTGAGAATAATTCCTCGTGCGAGAGGAGTTGCGTAGATTGTTGGGTTTCCTATCTCATGTATAACGTATGGGATGGCGCCAATGTGGTCATAGTGTCCGTGTGTGATGAAGACCCCCACTATCTTATTTTTGTTTTCTTTGAGGTAGGTAAAGTTTGGAATTGTGTAATCAATTCCGGGCATATCTTCATCAGGAAAGCCAAAGCCCATATCAATGACGAGTATGCTGTTTTTGTATTCGAGGGCCATCATGTTGCGTCCGACCTCTTCTAAGCCGCCGAGCGGAATGACTCGCAATGCGCTCGACTCGGAGCTTTGGGGGCGTTCTTTGACGCTTTTTCTTGTTCCCCACATGCGTCTTGGTTTTGAAGTCTGTCTTTGTGTTTGTCTCATATAGAGTGTGTTTTTTGTTTTGTATAAATATCAAATCAAAAAATAAATTTATTTTTAATTAATAATGGTAATGTGTGGGCAGGGCGGGAGTTGAACCCGCACTGAATTGCTTCAACACGGCCCTGAACCGTGCGCGTCTGCCAGTTTCGCCACCTGCCCTAGGAGTGCGTAGAATGAACCCTGTTATAATCCGGCTTCAAGGCCGAAGTTCTTGCTCTTGTTTTCTAAAACCTATTTAAAGGCTCCGATATGATTTGATAAACCACTGTTCAATAGTAGAGAAACGTTCCCCCGGAAGCGTGATTATTTGAGAAGGAATATTTTTAATTCGCTTTGAGACCGCATATAAGAAGTCTGGACTGTAAAGAAAGATAACAGGAACGTCTTCTTTGATTTCTTCTTCAAATTTAAGATACAAATCATTTCGTTTTGTTCCATCTAAAGTTTCCCGAATGGTTTCGGTGAGTCTGTCAACAGTTTTGTTTTGGTACAAGCTGAGATTTCTTCCTGGATTGAATTTTTGAGAAGAGTGCCAGAAGGAGAATGGGTCTGCTTCAAGATCAAGAACATTGCCAAAAAGAAGTACGTCATATTTTCTCGGTTCGATATAGTTAAGCTCCAACTCTCTTAAAGGAACAATTTCTACTGTAGTATCGATGCCAAGTTCTTTCCAGCTCTTTGCGAGAATGCTTGCCGTCTCAATGAGGAAGGAATTTTGTGGTGTAATTATGGTAAGCGAAAGATTTTCATTTTTGTTTTTCTTTTTTTCTCGAATCCCATCCCCATCAACGTCTTCCCATCCTGCCTCAAGAAGCAGGCTTTTTGCCTTTTCCACATCATAGGTCGTTCTTTCGCCAGGTCTAATTGGTGGGGGAATGGGAGAGTTGAGAGGAGAAGCATGTCCCAGCAGCACTTTTTCTATAAGATGGCTTTGTGGCGTTCCCAATAAAAGGCTTTTACGTACCGCGAGTTCTTTAAGTGCGGCATTGTTTTGTGGATTCAAAAAGGCTGCATAATAAAGTGGACGTTTCATCTGCACGATTTTGTAAGAGGAAGAAAGGGAAGAAATTTGTTGAGGTTCTATGTTCGCAAGAGCGTCTATCTGGCGAAGGTTAAGGGCCCTGAGCGCCTCAGTCTTTGTGTCATAAAATAAGAATGAGACATATTCAATGTAAGCGGTCTCTTTTGTCGTTTCTCGAGACAATTTAAGACGGTAGGATTTGAGGCGTCCATCTCGTTCTGTGGAGACCGACTCCACTTTATAAGGACCACTTCCTACCGGTTTTATATTATAGGGAGAGATGGGAAGGTTTTTAGTCGGAACTGTCTCAAAAATGTGTTTGGGGATGATCTGCAATTTTAAATTAGTGAGAAAGAAGGCGTAGGGGTTAGGTATGCTGAATTTTACCTTCTTTTCGGAAATTTTCTCTACGGCAACTCCCTGCCAGCTGTTTTGTAGCGGGGTATCGTTTTCGAGGTTGTGAATCAGGTCGACGGTAAAGACGACATCATTGCTTGTAATGGGGGTGCCATCCTGCCATTTTATCCCCTCTTTAAGAGTTATCACCCATACCGATCCATTGTTTTGAACTTCGTACGTTTCTGCAAGATCTGGAACAATTTCTCCCCGCTCATTTATTTTAAAGAGACCTCTATAGAGAAGGCGTAATATAGCGTCTTCATTTTCGTTCGTTGCGAGGACCGGGTTGAGTTTGAGTATATTCGTCCCAATAAGCCCCTCTTTAAATTCTCCACCTCGTTTTGGGTGAATGGTGCCAACGAAGAAAGAGATTGTTATAAGGAAAATCAAAGATAGAACAACGAGTGTTGTTCCTGCGATAAACATTTTTCTGTCCTTTGGACCCAGGAGTGAATAAAAATGCTTCCAAAAGGACAAGGAAAGATATTTCTGATATTTCATTGCAAAAGGGTGTTGGGCAAACGAAAATCGGTGTTATGCCCAAAGTCCATAAAGGACAAGCGCAACAAAGAGGATGACAAGAAAAATAGTTACAAAGAAGAGTGTTTTCTCAAGTCCTCTACGTGTGTAGTAAAGTGCGCCTTCGCCACCAAAGGCAGAACCGAGTCCTGTTCCTCGGGGCTGAAGGAGTATTGCGACGATGATAGAGATAGCTACAACAATTTGCGTTATTTTAAGCCACAACATATGTTCTAAACTTGATGAAAATAAACGGGATCCAGTGTGCAACAGGGAGCGAATGGTGTCCGAAGAGTATCGGACCATCGAGCACCAGAACTTGCAACATTAGGAGACCATGACCTTCATTAAGGTTTATTCTACAGACCTAATCTCTTTGAGATAAGGGAAGATGCAAGATAAAGTTTATAATACTGAACAGGAGGGTTGCATAGAGAAGGGTGTCTACCCCCCGAATGTATACCCCCAAAGGGAATTGTGTGATTACCCATAAGACTAACATATTGATGGCAATTGTAAAGAGTCCTAAGGTAAGCATTATAAAGGGGAAAAATATGAACTTGAGGACCGGTTTGAGGACATAGTTCATGATGGTGAGGATGGCCGCCCCCTCAAGAAGGAGGAGGACGTCTCCCTCAAATAAAAACCCAGGCACTATGTGTCGTGCAATGAGGATGCCAAAGATATTGGTAAGAAAATTGGTAATAAGTGTTTTCATGATACGGTGTTCTAGATTTCGAGCAAATTGTGTCCTGTCATTTCTGTGGGGGGTGTAATACCCAAGATATAAAGAGCGGTTGGGGCTACATCACTTAGTATGCCAGTACCTATTTCTTGTCGTGATCCCTTGAGTGCGCTGTGTACGATATAAATGGGTACGGGGTTGATATCGTGTTTTGTTTTCGGCATTCCCGTATAGGGGTCGCGTACGTTTTCTACATTCCCGTGGTCGGAAGTTATTATAAGATAGTATTCAGTTGAATGTTCAACATGTGTGACCAGGGAGCGCAATTGAGAATCTATAACCTCAACTGATTTTTTTGCAAGTTCGTATTCTCCTGCATGGGCAATAAGGTCCGCATTTGCGTAGTTTACGACAATCAGATCGTGTTGGTTGCGTTGTGCTGCCTCCAGGATTCGATGTGTTATTTCCGGTGCCATGAAATCGGGGGCCGATTCTTTTGCGGTGGCGCTTTTTGAGGGTATAAGGATGTGCTCTTCGTTCGGGAAGGGATCTTCCTGGAACCCATTAAAAAAATAAGTGACATGTGCGTATTTGTCTGTTTCGGCTATTTTTAATTGTTTTTTTCCAGCGTCGGAAACCACCCTACTTAATGGGTGTGTAACTTTTTCAGGGGGAAAAGCAACGAGTGCGTTGAAGGCGTCGTCGTAATGAGTCATCGTAACCACACAAAGATTTGATGGAATATGAGCCGAGAATTCATTAAAGCCGGGGAGTGCGAAAGGGGCGGTAATCTGGCGTATTGAATCCTCTCGAAAGTCTATAAAAATAAGGGCATCATTATTTTCTATGTATCCATTTTCCTCAGTGGACAGAAAGGTGTGGGGGGGAACAAATTCGTCACTGAGATCCTGTGCATATGTTGGATGAAATGCATCGTCGAGTGTTCTTGCAAATGTGCCTATTCCCTGTGTGAGTAATTCAAACGCTTTTTTGGTTCTGTCCCAGTTCCCGTCGCGATCCATTCCAAAGTGACGTCCACATGTTGTAGCTATTTTCCCAACCCCTATTTGTATAAGGCGTTCTTGGAGTTGTTTTGTGAGATCTAATCCTCCTTGGGGGGGACCATCTCTTCCATCTCCAAACGGATGAAAATAGAGGCGTTCAATTCCATTTTCTTTTGCGAGGTTCGCAAAAGCTACTATGTGATCAAATGCGCCATGTACGGTGCCGCTTGTGAGGATTCCTACGATATGGAGTTTTGAATTGTTTACTTTGACGTGAGAAATCGCTTTGAGGAATGCTTGGTTTTGAAAAAAGCTCCCATCTTGGATGGCCATCGTGATTTTTGGATAGTGTTGGTAAAGGATTTTTCCTGCACCAAGCGTGAGGTGACCCACTTCACTATTTCCTACCTCTCCCCAAGGGAGTCCGATGGCTATTCCTGAGGCTTGGAGGCTTCCGGTTGGATAGTTTTCTTCAAGATATTGGATGGTGGGGAGATTGGCCTCTGTGAGCGGATTTGAGAGATCATTTTTTCCGCGTCCCCACCCATCGAGAATAACGAGTATTACTTTGTTAGTATTATTCATGTTGTATTTCTAATATCATTTCTCTCATTTCATTTGTTTTTATGACAGCAATTTTTGTTTTTGAGGTATCGTGTTCAATGAAGCCGTTTTCTTTTGTCATTGCATTATTTTTTTCTTCATCGAGGATAATCCCTATTCCATCGAGAGAAGAGACGATACGTTTGCGCATAATAGAAGAGCGTTCTCCGATTGTGGCAGTGAAGATAAGAAGATCAAGTCCATTGAGTGTGGCCATATAGGCTCCGATGTATTTTTTGATTCGATATGTAAAGAGGTCGAGTGCCTGTTTTGCATTTTTGTCTCCAGATGCTTCATATGAGAGAAGCTCTCTTATGTCAGCCGTCCTACCGCTTATTCCTAAAAGACCACACCGCTCATTAAGGTATTCATCTAACTGATCCGGTGTGAGGTGTAATGCCTTTGTTAAAAAGACGAGCGTTCCTGGATCAATATCTCCTGGTCGAGTGCCCATGGGTATACCCTCAAGTGGAGTAAATCCCATTGATGTATCTACGCTTTTTCCTTCAAAAAGGGCGGTAATACTTGACCCAGAGCCCAGATGGCACACAATGGTTTTCTGTGGAATGGTGCCAAGCATTTCCGTTACCGTTTGTACTACTGACTGTACAGAGATTCCGTGGTAGCCGTAACGATATAAACCAAGTCGTTCGCTGTCTTCCAGGGGAAGGGCGTACAGACGTGCGGGTCCTTGAATGGTACCATGGAACGCACTGTCGGAGAGTCCCAGTATTGGGATGTCGGGGAAAAGATGGGGGAGTTGTTCAATTTCAGCAAGTGTGGGTGCTATATGCAGGGGGGCCATGGGGAGTGCGTCCCTTAGTTTTTGGATATAGTGTTCTGTAATTGGTTGCGTTGTGTGAAAAAATGTTCCCGGTGCCACAACTCTGATACCCACCTTCTCAATTGGTGATATTCCCTCATTTTTTAATTTCCTTATGACGTAGGCGGTGCTATAGAGAAAATCATCTTCTGTTATAATTGTTTTCGTCTCTTGTTCTCCCTTTTGTTGCGTTACTACAAAATCTCCATTTTCTTTTTCGAAATGGTATTTATACCGCTCATCTTTTCCTGAATAGATGGCGTATTTTCTCGATGCGCTTCCTAT
>CAYLXU010000048.1:0-5723 GCA_964388055.1 uncultured Candidatus Saccharibacteria bacterium
GATTCTCGAAGTTGATCCCGAGACGCTGCAGGTCAAAATCCAAAAATATCTCGTCGTGCATGATTGCGGCAGGGTCATCAATCCACTGATCCTGGACGGGCAAATTCACGGCGCTGTGGCGCAGGGCATCGGCAACGCGTTTTACGAGCGGCTCGCCTACGACGAAAACGGGCAACTGCTCAACGGCACGTTCATGGATTATCACCTGCCCACCAGCCTGGATGTGCCGCGCATCGAAACCGCGCACGGTGAAACGCTCTCGCCGCTCAACCCGATGGGCGTGAAAGGCGCGGGCGAGGCAGGCGCGATTCCCGTCGGTCCGCTGTTTGCGCAGGCGTTGGAGGATGCTTTATATGATGTGGATTTTGAGATTTTGGAGATACCCCTTAATTCAAATAGGTTATGGGAGATAGTGAATGGTAATTAGTAATTGGTAATTTGTAATTGGAGACTGAGAATTA
Organism: uncultured Candidatus Saccharibacteria bacterium; assembly: GCA_964388055.1. Lineage (GTDB taxonomy): Bacteria > Patescibacteriota > Minisyncoccia > UBA6257 > JACRHW01 > CAYLXU01. Next base: position 462 of record CAYLXU010000048.1, read on the forward strand.
GAGGAGTGGAGAATTTGGTGGTGGATGAAGAACCGCTTCATTCCAAGCCGATGGTTGGTTCTTGACCTTCGGCTTTTTCTTTCGGCTGGAGAACGAGGGGAAGTATAATGATGGAAATGAGGCTATGAAAAAGTTTCCCTGCCCTTACTTGAAAGGCGATGTAGAATTAAGCACGGAGAGATCGAATGGCAGAAAAGTTAACTTTCCAATATGACCGTGAGGTGGACATTTTATACATCAACACCGTCCCGCCCTACCCCGAGCAGGAATCGGAGGAGTTGGGCGACGAGATCATTGCGCGCCTAAACCCCAAAACAGGCAAGATCGAAAATTTCGAAGTGCTGTTCTTTACCAGCCGACTGCTTCGGAGCGAGTTGTTTTCCCTGCCTGTGGTTGCGGATCTGCGGCAGATCACGACAAATTAGCTTTCCAGCGGGAAGGTGGTTTTCAGTGATGGGGTTTGCTGCGCGAAAAGTGGATAAAGTGACGGTAATCGAGACGCAAGCAGTCGAGACCGCCCGCTTCGCTCTAAGCCGATGACTCGTCCTGACCATCGGCTTTTGCTTTCGCCCAGGACGCTGAGGTGAGTTAAAATTCCTCTATGAGGATTTTTCGCTATGAAGGATGAGTATCTTCGTGATGGAAGAGCGCCAATCCCATTGAAGGAAAGCACTTCAAAGGTTATGAGGGCTAATAAAGCAAAAAACACGACCCCTGAAATCACATTGCGCAGGTTGCTTTCGATTAAAGGCATCAAGGGCTATAGATTAAACTGGAAAAAGGCAATAGGAAGACCCGATATAGCTTTCCCTGGCAGAAAAATTGCCATTTTCATAAACGGATGTTATTGGCATAGATGCCCTTATTGCAAACCCAGCTTTCCCAAAACTCATAAGGCTTTTTGGAGAGAAAAATTCACAAAAAACAAACTCCGAGACAAGGAGAAGATTTCAATCCTGCGACAAAATGGCTGGAAGGTATTGACAATATGGGAATGCCAGATTAAAAAACGTCCAATCCAGTCCGTGCTTCGGGTCAAAAAAATTCTATCAGCCAAAGAGGAGTAAATGTCCGATTTCACTGTAATAGATTTCTTCTGTGGCGCAGGCGGCTTTTCAGAAGGTTTCAGACAACAAGGCTTCAAGGTAGTTGCGGGCATTGATAGCTGGAAGCCTGCAATCGATACTTTTAATTTCAATTTTGGTTTAACTTGCGAAACACGCAATATATTAGAGTTTGCAACTTCCATCAAACGAATCGAAGAACTGCCTGATACTGACATAATCTTAGGAAGCCCGCCGTGTGTTAGTTTTTCTTCATCAAACAAATCAGGCAAAGCTGATAAATCCCTAGGGCTCAAGCTTACAAAAATATTTTTACGGATCGTTACAGTAAAAAAATACAAACCAAAGTCCAGATTAAAAGCTTGGTTCATGGAAAATGTAACTAATTCAAAAGTACATCTTCCTGGAGAATATTCGTTTGAACAGTTGGGGCTAAGTAGTTGGGCTCTAGAACATAACTATGACCCCAAATCAATTGCTGTTTCACTTAAAAACAATCGTTCGGTGCTAAATGCGGCTAATTATGGAGCGCCTCAATCACGAGTTAGAGTATTTTCAGGTGAAATCATTAAAGCAAAGAAGCATATAGCACCCGCTCCTACTCACCAACCACCTGACCAAAACGAATCTTTGCCAAAGCACAGAACATTAGAATTCATCAGAAAAAACCTGCCAAATCCAATCTCACCAAGATCTGATGATCTCATAACTGACCCTTTATACCCAAACGTCAAGATCAAAACATCAGATCTGACCGATCAGTTTTACGATACTGGTTTGTATAAGGCTGATTGGGAAGGTTCAAAATTTCTAAAAACAAATCACCCCTATATGGGCTTTATGTTCTTTCCCGAGCGAGAAGATCGCCCGAGCAGAACAGTTACGGCTACCAAGATTGGAAATTCTCGTGAAGCAATAGTTCTTCATTCCGAAGGCAATAGAATTGGAGACGGCGAATACAGAACCCTCACAGTTAGGGAAGCCGCTACTTTGATGGGGTTTCCTATAACCTATCAATTCATCGGTTCTGAAGGAAACAAATGGAAATTAGTAGGAAATGCAGTTTGCCCGCCGATAAGTAGAGCTTTTGCTAAAGAAGTTCGAAAAGAATATAAACTAGGAGAGTTCACAGAACACTTTCATGTAAAGCCATTAGATGCTGTGCCAAATCTAAATACATTTCAAAGAAAAGCGTTCGATAATCCGCCGAAGAAAAAAAAGGGAACAAGATTCAGAAGACATCCATTCAAAGACGGAAACCTTACCGTCACCTTATCGAATTACGATATTAAAACAAATTCTAGTAATAAATTGAAGTGGCGTACTTCTATCCAATACGGGACAGGAGGAGACTTCCCCGTACAAAAGTTTCCAGATGGTTATTTCAAAAAACTAGAGAAGATCATTGTTGGTTTTGAGAATGGGTCAGAGTTTATTGACATAATCAACAATGGCTTTTCAAATAAAATAGCCGATGCGAAAAAACTTCAAGCAATGTATGAAGATCAACAAAATCATGAAAAATATCTTAACCCAATCGAATTGGTAGATACTGTTGGCGAGATCATCAATTCAATCAAATTAAAATCACCTATTTTTGAACAAAAAGGCAATCAGCCATTTAAGAAACATTCCGTCCCGAAAAAGCAAGTTATGGCGTTGTACGCCATCAACAGAATCTGCTCGATAGCAAATGGAGGAAAAGATGAATAAAGAACAGAGAGTTGAATACTTCACAAAGCTGTTGAAGAAATCTCCCTACGGTTCTATGGAGGTCTTTTATAAGGGACATAGGCAGAAACTGCCAGTTTACGAGATAGATCTTGACTACCTTATCTACAATCCATATAACGGCAGGATTGCTAGTCGTGTCAAATCCTATGAAAAACTTAATAAAGGCGAAAGCCTTAATCCAGAAGACTCAAATGATGTGCAAATTATTGAACAATTCTTAGACGATTCAAGTAAACGTAGTAATGTAGACACCTTTAAAAGCTTGAAGGATCAGGGACAACTTAAGTATGGCATTGTCACAAAAGATGGCTACATAATTGATGGCAATAGGCGGGCAATGCTGTTAAGGAAAGTGGCAAACGAAAAGAAAGAAAAACCTGTATATTTTCTTGGCGTTGTTCTCGAAGAAGAGTTGGACGAGAATGTAAAAGAGATTATGAGACTTGAGACTACTTTTCAGATGGGAGAAGATGCAAAGGTAGATTACGACCCTATAGAAAAGTACTTGAAATGTAAGGATTTAATTGAATATTACCCAGGCGAAAAAGGCATTGATGAAATTGCAAAAATGATGGGCGAGAAGTCACCTGCCATAAAAGAGTATTTATCTATTATGGAGCGAATGGACGATTATTTAAATAAGCTAGGATATAGTGGCATTTATACGAGGCTTAGTAAAACTGAAGGAGCTTTTGTTGATATCAATGGGTATCTAAACAGGTATGAACCTGGTAAATCAGGTAAGGTTAAATGGGACTATAAAAGATCCGATACTGAAGAACTCAAATTAATCTACTATGATTATATTCAGTATATGTACAACAAGAAAAAGAAAAAGGATGAAGAGGAAGATGGGGGAGTGTTTGGGTCAGGGGATTCCAAAGACTATCGAATTATTGGGAAAGCAAGTGACAAAGAAAGTTTGTTTTGTGCTAATGAAAAGATATGGAAGGAGTTCAAAGATAATCATTTTAAGAAAATTGACCCAATAAAAGAGGAATTTGAGAACGGAAAGTTCAGTATAGAACAGTTAAGAAAAGATCATGGTGAGATGGACCTAAATGATTTGCTCAAGAGACGGGACGAAGCATGGGCAGAGATGGTTGGTCCAATTCTCAAAGAAAATCTAGGAAGAGCCAAATACAATCTTGAAAATTTCAACAGTCAAAACGCCCCCGAGGTTCTCTTAGAAAAGGCGCTTCGCACGCTTGAATCAATAGATACCAAGACAAAATCATTTCGTGAGAAGCCAGAAGTAGAGCAATTGGTTTCAGAACTCAATAAAAAGACTTACGAATTCAAGCAAATAATAAAAGAACACAAGAGAGGTTGACGTGTCTTTTGTTGAATTGCACATTGATGAAATTAGTCGCAAGTTTTTGATTTACGGCGATATATCGCAAATTATCACAAATCGAAGAGCAAGATATTATTTCCTAGATGTTCTACACGCTGTGATTGATGGCACATCAGTTTCGATTAATTACATCGAAGAAGATAAAGAATCTGTCTTGCAAGAGATTCAACATGCACTGACAGAGTACAGTATTGAACAGAGGGATTCAGAAAAGATCAAAGATGTTCTAAAGGATTACTATCAGGAGAAGGAGAATTTTGAGGTCTTTAGCCAAAAGGCTAAAGGGATTTGGAATAATGATATTTCTGTGACTGAATTCCAAGAATTCAAACAGATCATTGAAACTCGTTTACGTAGGAAGTTATATGATAAACAACTTCTTGCCTCCTTTCATTTAGCTTTCTCGCAAAATGCATGTAATTTCTCGGTTCCTGGAGCGGGAAAAACTTCGATTGTTTACGCAGCTTATTCATATCTAAATAGTCTTCCGTCAGATCACTCAAAATATGTGAACAAATTATTGGTTGTTGGTCCGTTAAGTTCTTTTGGACCTTGGGAAGATGAGTTTTATCAGTGTTTTGAAAAAAAACCTTATTCTATAAGATTGTCAGGCGGGATGCCCAAAGAAGACAGAGATAGACATTTGTTATCAATTAAGCCTGTTGAAGAAGCGCCAGAATTAACTTTGATGTCGTATCAAAGCGTTCCGAATAATATTTCTGGTCTTTTATACTACTTGCAACGGCAGGGAAATAAAGTAATGGTAGTGCTGGATGAAGCACATAGGATCAAAAATGTTGATGGCGGGGTGTGGGCGCAAGCAATTTTAGACATTGCAAAATATTGTAAATCTAGGGTTGTGCTTACAGGTACTCCCCTCCCTAACGGCTATGAGGATATGTATAACCTTTTTGAGTTTATATGGTCAGGCAAAGAAGTGATTGGGTACTCTGTTTCGCAATTAAAAGATATGTCCAAAAATCGTTTCGATTCGAGAGTCAGTCAGCTTATTGAAAATATCTCCCCTTATTTTGTGAGGATTAGAAAAGAACATCTAAGTCACGACAGAAAAATAACTTTTCGGATTCGTAGTACGCTTGCGAAACA
>CAYLXU010000049.1:0-5660 GCA_964388055.1 uncultured Candidatus Saccharibacteria bacterium
CCTCAGTTTCTCCAATGTCTCCTTCTGTTTTTTGAATCTCCTTATCAAGAGAAGCGATGCTATAATTCACCGCTTTGATTTGAAGATTGAGTTTGTTGATCTGTGCCCGCAAACGGCTTATCTCAGATTGCAAACTTTTCCCCTTTTTTTCGTATTCCTTAATCGTTGCTTCACCTTCTGCAATCTGTTTCTCCAAATCAGCAAGTTGTGCTCGCAACTCCGCCTCTTCCTGTGCGTAGTTTTGAGAAAGTGCGGTAGTGGGTGCCACAACTAAGTTTTGCAACGATAACAGAACTATGGCCGCAAACACGAAAAAAGATTTTTGCACAATTGTTCTCGCAACGAAAGAAAACGTGTTTTTGCCCTGTTTATGAAAAACCAAAAAAACGGGTTTATTTACACCCCCTACACCAGTCTTTTTAATATCAACAAGAACCGAAGGCTCTAAAGAATCACGATGCATGAAAAACAAATTCAAAAAATCAGAAAGACTAAAACTAGATACATGCAGTATAACAAAAAATTCAGCCCTTTTCTACTCCGAGGGAGATAAAATCCCCCTTACTTTCTCAACCACATCATCCAGTGCCCAATCAGCTTTCACTAAATAATCCTTAACACCACTCTTAATAAACCTTGAAGTTTCCCAATCTTCACCGAGGTTGGTTAGCACAATCACCAATGCATCTTTCCCCCACTCATCAGACCTCAACTCTTTAAGCATTGTAACCCCGTCCATCTTGGGCATGATAACATCAAGCAAAATAAGGTCTGGATGTTTGTCTTTAGCAGTAGCCAATCCCTCTATACCATTCCTTGCCTCCAAAACTGTAAACCCGGCACGCTCTAATTTGGAAGCAAGAACTTTTAAAACGGCTTCCTCATCCTCAACAATAAGTATTGTATGTGTATTCATTACATTAGAACTGTAACACAGCCCATTATCGAGTAACACTAATAGTTGCACCAAGCTCAGCATTCGGAGCAGAAACAGTCACTCGGTTGTTAATTGTCTTTACAATCCTGTAATGTGTATTATTTGTGTCCCCCGTAAGAGGATCTTTTGGTAGAGAAACAAGATATTTCTCTGAATTCGTAAGCACAGAAAGATCAACGAGACCACTACAGTTACCCCCCGTTGCACAGATGTCTGTAGAGCTCGTGGTGATAGTACTTGGAATCGTACCATTGGTATCGATCGCGTATTGGTACACTGCGTTTAAAATAGTGGTGACATCCGCCCTCCTATTTGCATTTCTGGTGTCTGAAAGTTGTTTTGAAGGATTAATGGCCAGAATAACAATGCCCGCAAGAATGGCGATGATCGCCACAACAAGCAGAACCTCAAGAAGAGTAAACCCTTGTTGCTTTTTTTTATGTACCATAAAAACACATTAAATAATTAATAGTTCTCTTATTATATCATAATCGATCCGCACACTATAGATCTGGAGCTTCTAACCAAGACACCACGTGAATCTTTGGATTTATCTTATCTATAACCACTTTCACCTTCCTCACCATAGTACCGACTATACCGAAAGTTGCGACAATACGATTCTGTCCACCAAGATTGGTAACCGTGTATGTACAAATGCCCTGCCCAAGTGAAAATGAGCCACTTCCCGAAAAAGATGTAGAATCCCTCATCTGCTCAAGCGCCTCTTCGGCACATGCATTTGCAAGTGCTTTAGCTTGATTAGATTGTTCAATGGCAAAACTTGTACGTGATGACCCAAGCCCTAAAAGCAAAATCGACAACCCAATAGAAATACCAACAACGCCAACAAGTAACACGGCCACAAGCGTCACAAATCCCGTTGTATTCTCCATATGATTTTTAAATGAACACATCATCGTAATGTAGCTGAACCAAAAAATGTTTTGCTATATTCATACTCATTCCTCCCCCCTGGATTGTTGTGTGTAAGCGTAAAGGAAACACGAATAATTCCAGAAGTTCCGGGGCGTGAAAGATTTTCGAAAAGAAGATTGGTAACACTCACACGGGAAGAAACGAGCTGGATTGTAGAGGAAACACCCTCTTTTATACGAACAATTCCAGAGAAACTATCAAAAATTGTAGGATTCAGAGTACTTGTCGCCATTGCTAAAGAGAGTATTGTCCCGCTCGTACTTGTGGCGGGCGAATTAATTCCAACCGAATTTCGAATAGATTGTGTAATCACGTGCATCACCTGAACCCCTTGCTGCTCCACCTCCCCCACCACCTGATGCTTAACCCTTCCCTCAAGAAGGGTGCCAAAAAACATGGAAGTCACAAACAGAAGAATTGAAATAATGATGACGTAGAGAAGTAACTCTATGAGAGTAAATCCAGCACCGCTTTTTTTGTAATGTTGAAAATTCATTTATGGATTTGAGGTGGGCTGCATCACAATAAACTCGTCACTACCTGATGCACCAACAATATATGCTCTATCCCTCACCGCATCATACGCAACACCATTCAAACTGGTTCCTGAAACGTTAAACGATCCCCAAACAAAAGGAGAGGTGGTGTTAGTCAAATCAATTACCTGAAATTCTGCAGTTTGAGCATCTGTTGCCAAAAAGGCATATCCACCATCAGAAGTAAGCGCCAAATCATTTACCCCACCCCCAACATTTAAAGAACTAAGCAAAAGGGGGGTTGTCTGATTAGCAATATCAAAGATATAAATCCCCGTATTTTTCCTTCCAAGCACGACCACGGTCCCAACCCCATCGACACTCAAAGCATCGAAGTTTCCACTAATATCATATAACCCCACAAATTGGGGAAATATAGGATTTGAGATATCTACCAGTTGGAGTTCGCTCCCGTTATCACCGGACGCAATAACAACGACGGAGCCAAGAACAACTACTTCGTTTGCGTCTCCAGACAAATCAAGAGACCCCATCACAACGGGTAAGACAGGTACCGCAATGTTAATAACAAAAAATTCGGGATCCCGCGCAGAAAGCCTTGTAAGTACAAGGAAAGATTCTTTTATAAAAATTCCTTTTCCGTTTGCGTTGCCAACGAGATCTAAAGATGCAACCTGAAAAGGAGAAGAGGGGTTGGAAATATCAATGACCTGAAGTTCTTCACTATTGTTTTGGGAAGCAATATATGCATAACTCCCAGAAACCGATATATTCTCTGGTGCGCCAGAGAGATTAAGAAACCCAGCCACATAGGGAGAAGTCGAACTACTGATGTTAATAATATAAAAATTGTTCGTACCGGTATTCCTTACGACATATGCGTAATCTCCCTGCACCTGAACCTTCCACCCGCTCTGCGAATTTGCAAGTGATACATTTGCCTGCCGATTTGGCAAACTCCAATCTCCGATCCCCATTGCCCTCCAATTTGTAAATATAGTAGAAAGCACAACAGAACCCATGCGCTGCCCATTTTGAATCCATGTAACAGTAGAGGTTGCCTGTTTTCGTTTCGCATCAAGCGTCCCAATTTCAACGCTTCGTGTAAAAATATCCGTCACATCCTGTGTCCCAGATGCAACCCATTGCCCTCCAAAAACTGAAAGTCCGTGTGTTCCGTTGACAAGGTTCGAAAAGCTCTGATCACGCATGTTCCGAAAAACTTCAAGTCCTTCCTCTGCCAAAAATACCGCTCGTGCGCGTGCCCCAGAAAGCGCAGCACTTTCCCGACCATATATAATTACCCCGACCAAAATGATCACCAGAAATCCGAACGACGCACTCGCAAGAAGCGCCTCTACAAGCAAAAACCCAGAAGACGAAAATCTAATACGTAAAAACACCTTTCTCATTAATAGTAATTGTTCGCATATCATTATCTGCCGTAGTAAGCGTTGTTGTCCCTACAGATAAGGGAAGGCCAGAAAATTTAGAAAACACAACTTCCTGAATTCCGCCCATGGCCAGTTGTGGAGAGATATCAAAAAATTCATCAAAATTCACGTCTCTCGTCACATATGACGCACCCTTGAATACAGTTACGGAGCCAGGCTGGATCCTTGCCCCCCAAGTCGTATCCCCATCTACCCCCTGAGAAAGCACCTGCGCGCGACGTAATGAGTTCACAAACACATGAGACGCAATATTTAAATCGTTTCTCGTTTGAAAGGAGAGAAATACAGGAATTCCAATTCCCGCAAGGATACCTACTACAGAAAGAGAAAGCAGCGCCTCGAGCAACGAAAAACCAAGTCTATTCTTCATAGAAAATGTTATTCGACCACCGTTACATATGCCCCGGACACCCACCCAAACGCACCATCAGAAAGAATAATTTTATACCAAACCCCCTCCTTCATAATATATGCATATCTCTCTCCCGGATATGCTTGCCCAAGGATCTTCCCGCTCGCCAATGGCACATTACGAATGTTGACATATGGAGCCGCTCGACCTTCGATCACGAGTTGCGTTGTCACTTTTGAAACTATTCGTTCATTTTCGAGGACGCTACTCCCCCCTTGTGATTGCGGTGGATTAGTACCCGTTCCTTGCTCCAGTCCGCTAATTAAGCTGTAGATGGGCATAATGATAGAAAGCGCAACAAACAATACCACAAACCATACCATCACAAGTAAAACAGGCTCCACAACTACAGCAAAATTTTTTGTAGTAACACTAACCTTATCCTCAAATATTTTACCCAATGAAATAAGCGTGTCGGGCAGCCTACCAGAAAGCTCTCCCGCCGCTACCACTTGTTGGAAAGAAATAGGAATTAAAATTTCAAGATCAGGATACGCATCAAAGCTCTTCTTGAATGAGTTTCCCTCCTCGACACATACCTTAAGATGTGAATAAAAATTCCGATAGGGATATATTTCAGTAGTTTCCCGTAGAGAGTTTAGCGCCTCAACCACAGGAAGTCCCGCATTCAAAAGGGATCCCAATATATAACCAAAACGCGCAAGCTCAATCTCCCGGATAAGCAGATTTACGCTTGGCACACGAAGTATAAACGACTGCCCAATCCATCTTGTTTTGGAAAAGAAAAAAAAGATGTATAGCGCAACAATGGTAGTAAAAAGAAAAATCGGAACAAAAAACATTCCATATTTCCCCAAAAAATTTCCCACACCAATAGTTACCTCGGTAATCCATGGGAGATTGATGCGCAGATCTGAAAATACCGTTGCAAGACGGGGAAGCAAAACCCACGTTACTCCAATTCCTACACAAAACGCAATCGCAAAAATAAGCGTTGGATAAATCATTGCGGAACGCAATTGTGATTGAAATGAACGCTCCTTCTGCTGTTGCAGAGTAATCACTTTTAAATTTTCTGAGAGTCTTCCAGATGCTTCTCCTATGCGCACAAGGGTGATAGTGCGAAAAGAAAAGAGGCCAGAATCCTCCAAAGCACGCCAGAGAGGAAACCCGGACTCCACACTTTCTTGCATTGTGGAGATACGGTCTTGCATGACCCAAGATCTCGCCTCGAGTTTTAAAGACTGTAAGGCAGGAAGAACACCTATCCCTGAAGAAATAAGCATGCCGAGATTCTCAATAAACGAGAAGCGTTCACCTTCTAAAAGAGATGGGAAAAACCTCGCAATATCAATCGTATTCCTTTCTTTGTTTTTTTCCATGTTCACCCCATTGCAACCCAGCCTAAAGGTCGGGATTTTCACTTGTGGCAAGGTTTCGCGCAATAAGCCGAGTAGTTT
>CAYLXU010000050.1:0-5607 GCA_964388055.1 uncultured Candidatus Saccharibacteria bacterium
TCAGTGTGGCACCGTCGTTCGTATTACAACAAAGTACAACACCTTTCTCCTTAAGATGGTTGATCCGCAAGAACATTGTGCGCGCGTATTTAATGCGGCCCTTCGCTATTCAACAAATTGTAGGACGGGTCATCAAGGCATTTTTGAGGTTTCTCGGGTTATCAAGGTTGGCAAAATGTTGCGTTACAACGACCGAAGATCGGGACCAATCGAAAAGATCACCATTCTTTGAAACTATTTTTGTAAGACGGGGCGATATGCGCCCTTTTTTTATTGCAAAAAATGTGTAATAGTAATGGCATTATTTATGCCACCTTAGCTCAGCTGGTAGAGCAACGCTTTCGTAAAGCGTGGGTCGGAGGTTCGAATCCTCTAGGTGGCTCATACCAAACTTTCGTGATAGAAAGGTATTTGGGACTTCTTTTTTTTTGATTAGGGCCGTGATATAATTTTTTACTGGTTCTTTAATGAGGTGATGGGGGTGTGATTTGGTGCTTAGCTGCAGCCATGAATGTGATTGTATTTGCCACGAGAATAATTCTCTCGTACACATAGTTGCGTGTTGTCTCGGATGTGGTAGGTGCGGAAAAGTGATCGGTCTTTCTCAACTTATAGAGCACGAAGAAGTGTGTCATAAAAAAGAAGCACAGGACACAAGCCAGAAATGATACATGCGCGACCCTCAATCGGAGGGTTTTTTGTATATTTTAAGAAATTATGATACCCTTTCCTCAGCTCTTTGTAGGAGGTGTTTGGAGTGTGGAATGTAATTTTGGAATTGGTGGTGGGGTGGTTAATGGTGGTGTGTGTAACCGGTTTTGTGTTTCCTCATGTTAGGAGATTGCATCTCCTGCGCGATGATTTTATGAGGAGTTCCTTGTGGGTATTTGTGCCAAGTGTGTGTATGTGGTGGATCTTTTTTAGAAATCACCCCACCATTTTCGGTGGTATTATGGCGTTTGTTGGTCTTGCTGTGGGGGTGTGGATGTGGAAGACTGGAGATCGAGTTGAAGAAACTGATTTAGAGGAATCCGCAATCACATATAAAAATGAATAGTGTTCCACGTTGCCCAGCTCGGTTTGTTGACTAGATGAAAATAACATGGTATTTGAAAGGTAGAGCAGGGTGGCTAATGTAGCCGTCTTTTTCAAAAAAGCAAAAGAGAGGAATGATTGGTTGTGCGGTTTCGGTTGCGACATTATCAAACAACAGAAAGCCACTTGGGCATCTGCCTGGATATGATTCTCACAGATCAGGAAACTGCGGGGTACTACCATCAGGGAAACAAGGAATTACACTCTCGCGTTGTTGCTGACCTGCTGTGGGTCAATGGGGTTGTTGGTGTGGTTATCCGACCTTATGAGATTATTTTGGAGAAGGGACTTGCATTTGAGTGGGGTGACATTTTGAATCGGGTCTTGCGTGTGCTCCAGATGCAACTAGATCCGGAATCGGAGATGGTTGAAACTGGTCTCCCTGTCTATTGGAATCAAAACCCTTTGAATGGAGCGACGAACGAATGGGTGGGTACAGAGGAGCGAGAACTTGTTTCCTTTCTCCCACTTGTTGATTCTTTTGCGAAGGTAGAATAATAATGTACAACCCTCTCCGACGGAGAGGGTTTCTATTTTTAAAAAATGGAGCTTGGATTTTGGGAAAAACTTAAAAAGCCATTTTGTGTACTTGCTCCCATGGCAGGAGTAACAGATGCTGCGTTTCGTAGGATTATTGCAAAGTATGGAAAGCCAGATGTAATGTGGACGGAGTTTGTGTCGTGTGATGGACTCATGTCTCGCGGGAGGGAGATGCTTCTTGTGGATTTAGAATTTGCAAATTCAGAACGTCCTATTGTTGCACAAATTTTTGGCGCGCGCCCTGAGAATTTTTATAAGACTGCTCTCTTGCTGCAAGAGCTTGGTTTTGACGGCATTGATATCAATATGGGGTGTCCCGATCGCAATGTTGAGAAGCAAGGAGCGGGTGCGGCACTTATTAAAAACCCCGAACTTGCAAAGAGGATTATACAAGAAACAAAACGTGGTGCAGGTGGGCTTCCTGTTTCAGTGAAGACACGTATTGGGTATAACAAGGATAGTACCGAAGAGTGGGTAAAATGTATTTTGGATGCAGAACCGGCGGTTATTACCGTGCATGCACGCACTAGAAAGGAGATGTCTGACGTGCCTGCAAATTGGGATGCGGTACGAAGAGCTGTTGAGGTGCGCAACGAGCAGGGGGCTAAAACTCTTATTATGGGAAATGGAGACGTAAAAAGTTTGGAGGAGGCACGCATGAAGGCTTCTTTTTCAGGTGCTGATGGAGTTATGATTGGACGTGGAATCTTTGGAAATCCATGGTTATTTGGCGGATCACGTTTTAGAGACACGATTACTCCACAGGAAAAGATGGAGGTTCTTTTGGAACATACGAAATTGTACGAGACATTATTTCGTGGAAAGAAAAATTTTACGGATATGAAGAAACATTATAAGGCGTATGTTGTGGGGTTTGATGGTGCGCGAGAGCTTCGTGAAGAGTTAATGAAAGCGGAAGATGTGGGTCGTGTTGAGAGGGTGCTTCGCGATAGTGGATTTATATGACAAAGTTGTTTGTGGAAATGAATGTGTGTTATAACAATAAATACAAAGATGTTTCAAGAAGATGTTAAAAAAGAGCTCGTGTTAGTCGAAGAGCGTCTCCGCCTCTTGGCGGACCGTCTTTGACGTACTTGAGAAAGGAAAACGCATAAGGGAGCTGGAGGCTTTAGTAAGCTCTCCAGATATGTGGCAGAATAGAGAAGAAGCGGAGCGGTTAAACAAGGAGCTTGGGGTGTTGAGGGATGAGGTACGCGAATTTAATGTGCTTGAGACAGAGGTGCAAGAACTTGAAGTGTTGGGAGAGATGATTCACGACGATTTGGAGCTTGGCAGAGAGTTTGAAGATCGGTTGGGTGTGTGTAAACAAAAACTTGAAGACACAGAGAAAAAATCCGTCCTTACAGGAAAGTATGACAAGTCTTCTGCTGTGCTCAGCATTTATAGCGGCGCTGGGGGTCAAGATGCTCAGGATTGGGTTGCGATACTGAAGGATATGTATATTCGCTATGCCATAAAGAGGGGGTGGAAGACTGGAGTTATTGATGAGGCGTTGGGTGATTACGGGGGAAAGACTGGGAGACATTCAATAAAAAATGTTACAATAGAAATACACGGATCAGGTGCATATGGGTATCTTAAGGGGGAAGCGGGGGTACATCGCCTTGTGAGGATTTCCCCGTTTTCAGCAAAACAGTTACGACATACATCTTTTGCACTCGTTGAGGTGTTGCCGGAACTCTCCGAAGTTGATGAAAAAGAAATTGAATTAAAACCTGAAGATCTTACAGTTGAGATGTCGCGTTCGTCCGGTCCTGGTGGCCAAAACGTAAACAAGCGTGAAACTGCCGTACGTATTGTCCACATGCCTACAGGGATTTCTGCGTCTTCACAGGTAGAGCGTTCTCAGGCACAAAATAGAGAACGTGCAATGAAGCTTTTGAAGGCAAAACTATATCAGCTTATGGTTACAGAGCGCATAAGGGAACTTGGGGAGCTGAAGGAGCGTGTGAAGCCGGAGTGGGGAAGTCAAATCAGGTCATACGTGCTTCATCCATATCAGCTTGTAAAGGATCATCGCACAGGGGTGGAGACGTCCCGCGTCGACGAGGTGTTGGAAGGAGATATTGATATATTTGTTGAAGCGGAATTGGGAATGACAGAATCTAGAAATTAGAACTTATTTTTAAATTGTAACCCCTCGTCGTTCGATTTACTTATAAACAAAATTTGCATGATAACATTTCAGGGAGTTTCAAAAATATATAGCACTACAAGTAGGGCGTTGGATAATGTGACCTTTAAAATAGAAGATCATGAGTTTGTTTCATTTGTTGGCAAGTCTGGAGCGGGAAAATCTACAGTGGTGAAGATGTTAATTGGTGAAGAAATTCCCTCAAAGGGAAAGGTTTTGGTGCACAATATTGATGTAGCAAAGTTGCCGAGGCAGGAACTTCCTCTCTTGCGTCGGAAGATAGGTGTTATTTTTCAGGACTTTCGTTTATTGCCTCAAAAAACTGTTTTTGAGAATGTTGCATTTGCGCTTGAGGTAAATGGAAGATCAGAACGGGAAATTCGGGAATTTGTTCCCCAGGCTATAGAGTTAGTTGGTCTTAAGGATCACATGAGACGTTTTCCGCACGAGCTTTCGGGAGGAGAAAAGCAACGCGCTGCGATCGCGCGGGCATTAATTCATCATCCGGACGTGTTGATAGCCGATGAGCCTACAGGAAACCTTGATGCCATTAATACATGGGAAGTGGTAAAGCTTTTGGTGAAAATTAATGAGTTGGGAACAACTGTGATTCTTGCAACACATGACAAGGATGTTATTAATACATTGGGAAAAAGGGTGATTACCCTGGATAATGGTCGTATCATCCGCGACGAGGCGGACGGAAAATATATTATCGCATAATACTTTGTATGTTTACTTCACTTGTGCGTATTTTTAAATATGGTATCGATAGTTTTTTGAGAAGTGGTCTCCTTACCACAGCGACTGTTGCGATAATGGTTGTTGCGCTTTCTGTTTTTTCAGGACTTATCTTTTTTAACGTGGTGACGAAAACAGCGCTTGCGTCGTTGCAGGATAAAATTGACATTAGTGTATATTTCAAAACAGATACAGAGGAAGCTTCTATTTTAAAGATTAAAACAGCGCTTGAGAACCTGGAGGAAACGAAGGAAATTGCGTACGTATCTCGCACAGAGGCGCTTGATAAATTTCGAGAGAAACATAAAAATGAAACGATAGTTATTGAGGCTTTAGATGCGTTAGGTGACAATCCGCTTCAGGCATCTTTAAATATCAAGGCAAAGGATCCACGCCAGTACGCGACAATCGCCACCTATTTTGATGCACCTACCGTGAAGCCTGTTGTTGAAAAGGTGAGTTATCAGCAGAATCAGATAGTAATAGAGCGTTTAGTAAAGGTTATTGATACTGCGGAGAAAGGGGGATTGATTATTACATTAGTTTTGATTTTTATTGCGGGACTCGTTGGATTAAATACCATTCGCCTTGCGATTTATTCAAACAGAGAAGAAATCGGCGTGATGCGTCTTGTGGGTGCATTTAATGGATTTATTAGTGGCCCCTATATTGTTCAGGGTGTCCTTCAGGGCATCTTTGCTTCAATAATCACACTTCTTATTTTGCTTCCCGTAGTGCATTTTATTTCTCCCTATATTCAGGCCATGATCCCAGAAATGAATTTATGGGGCTATTTTATGAGCAATATTGTGACGATTTTTGTGATTCAAACGGGAGCAGGTGTGGCACTTGGGAGTATAGCGAGTTTTGTTGCGGTGAGAAAATATCTCAAAGTATAATATAGAAGATTTAAAACTGGTTGCGAAACAACCAGTTTTTTGTTACAAAAATAACATTGTGAGAGAGTTTTTTCCTGAAGGGATTTCTAAAACTTTTCTTGCTTATATACCATTCCGGGATCGTCTAATGGTAGGACGTCGCGCTCTGGACGCGAAAATTGGGGTTCGAATCCTTGT
>CAYLXU010000051.1:0-5168 GCA_964388055.1 uncultured Candidatus Saccharibacteria bacterium
CGTTGGGACTGCAACAGCTTTAGAAATCCATATCCTTGCAGCAACGCAAGCGGAACAGTAAGCATTCGAGAATACTGGTTAAACTTTGCTCGTCCCGCCTCGCCTTCTTCATGATACATTTCCTTAAAAGCAGGAAATATCATGGTCAAGAGCTGCATGATAATTGTCGCTGTGATATAGGGCCCCACACCAAGCATGGCCAAAGAAAAATTCGAGAAAGATCCCCCAGAAAAAAGATTAAAAAGCCCAAACAATTGATTTGAAGCCAAAAAACTCTTTAACCGAAGGACATCAATGCCCGGTATCGGAACACTGGCAAATAACCTAAAAACTGCCAAGATACCAAGGACAGTAAAAATCTTCTTTCTTAACTCCTTTGATTTAAATACCTGAAAAATAGCTTCTTTACCCATGTCGCATTACCCTATTCAACACCGCCTCCATTTGCCGTAAGAAGTTCTGAGACTGATTTTGAAACAGGGATTCCTTTAATGTGTATTGGCTTGATTGTTTTCTGCTTCCCTTGAAGGATTTTTACAGAGGGGATTTTCCCGCTCTTCTTCTCCACAAGCTTCTTTTTAATAAGCCATGAGAGAGTAATCACTTCCTTATCGTGTGCCACGTTCATGATGGTGTCGAGAGAAAGAGCAACACCGTCTCTCTTTGTAGATTTGAATTTAATTCCACGGAGTTTAGGCATTCTTAAAAGCGTCTCTCTTATCTGAGGTTTTATGCTTCTTCCAGCACGAGACTTCTGCCCTTTTTGTCCATGTCCGGAAGTTGTACCTCGTTTTCCTCCACGTCCCACGCGCTTTTTTCCTTTGAGTGGGTGTTCTGGTTGTATGTTGTGTAACTGCATATCCAGTTTTTATTTCTTATGCCCTCTCTTTAAAACCGACTGCAACCCAACAAGAGTCGCGCGGGCATTGTTAAGCTTGTTCTTTGTTGATGAAAGAATTTTTGCAGAAATATCAGAATATCCGGCAAGAGTAAGTACGTTTCTTACAGAGCTTCCCGCAATAATACCCCTCCCTTTTGCTGCTGGTTTTATTACTATGTGCGCAGCGCCAAAGCGTCCTTCAACCTCGTGAGGTATTGTACCATTTACGATGGGGGCCTTAAAGGTGTGTTTTTTTGCATCTGACTTTGCCTTATCAAGCGCCTGCGCAACATCCAATCCTTTTCCTACTCCGATTCCCACTTCTCCATCTCCTGCACCAACTGCAACTGTTGCACGAAAACTCATTCTTTTTCCACCAGCAACCACACGTGTAACACGTCGAAGATCAATGGTAACTGAATCATATTTATCTTGTTGTTTTTCTTGTCTTCTTGGTCCCTGCATAATAATTATATTAGCTTAAATATTTCGATAGATAATTAAAATTCAAGCCCCTTCTCGCGTGCCGCATTTCCAAGAGCCTTTATTCTTCCTGAATATGGAAATCCTCCTCTGTCAAAAACGACCTTGTGTATCTTTAAATCTACTGCTTGTTTCGCAATAGTCTCACCAACTGCAATTGCCCGTTCAGTTTTTGTCTGCTTTTTCCCCTTCTTTTCTTTTTTGTCGAAGGCAGAAACGAGAGTAACACCCTTTTCATCATTTATAATCTGGGCGTAAATATGTTGACTCGACTTAAAAACAGAAAGCCGTGGACGCTCTGCTGTTCCATGAACTACCGCACGGATCTTCTTGTGTCGTTTTAGTCGCAATGACTTTTTGTCTTTTGTATTTTTCATACGCTGCTATTGTACTAAAAACTATGATGAACCTGCCATCTTTTTACCAGATTTACGACGAATAATCTCGCCTGCATATCTAATCCCTTTACCTTTATACGGCTCAGGTTTCTTTTTGGCACGAATATTTGCTGCAACCTGACCAACAAGAGCTTTGTCTGCTCCGGTAATGGTAATTGTGTTCTTTGCAACAGAAATCTCCACTCCCTTTGGTGGTTCAACACGTACAGGATGGCTAAGTCCTAAGCTAAGCACCAAATCGCTTCCCTCCATCGCAGCACGATAGCCAACCCCTTCTATCTCTAACTTCTTTTCATACCCCTCCTGGACACCCTTAACGGCGCTTGCCAAAATTGCCTGCTGCGTTCCCCAGCTTGCATCTATATTTTTCTGCTTTGATCCCTCCTCCTTTTCTACACGAACAACTTCTCCCTCTGCAACAATTCGAATGCCGGGAAGATGATGTATTGAAACTTCTCCCTTTTTTCCAGATACCAAAATATCGTCTGGATGTACGGTTACTGTTACTCCCTGAGGGACAATAATTTCTTTTTTACCTATTTTAGACATAGTCGATCAAAAAACGTTATCTCAAACTAATAAACCTCCAACAAAATCTCGCCGCCCACCTTTTTCTCTCTCGCCTCTTTATCTGTAAGAATCCCGGCAGATGTTGAAACAAGGCTTAGACCATAACCATTCCTTACCCTTCGTATTTCACCAAACCCCTTGTACACTCTCCTCCCTGGCTTGCTCACCAAAGAAAGCCCATGAATAGCAGGTATTCCACCTTCGTTGTATTTAAGCTTTATCTCTAAATACTTTTTAACCCCTCTCCCTTTCTTCGCAACGCTTTCAAGATATCCTTCCTTCACCAATGCTTCCGCGACTTTCGTATTAAAACGCGAAGAGGAAACCTTAACACTCTCTTTCTTTACAAGATACGCATTCTTAATTTTTATAATCATTTCCAAATAAGGGTTCATAATCGCTTCTTTTTATAAATTACCAAGATGACTTTCTTACTCCAGGAATTTGTCCACGAGATGAAAGCTCCCGGAAGCATATTCGACAAAGATTAAAATCTCGCATGTACCCATGCTTTCTGCCACAACGAAAACAACGCCTTACCACTCTCGTGCTGTATTTGGGTTTTTTTAAAGCTCTCGCTATAACAGAATTTTTTGCCATATATGCTATATAACCTCTTTTATTTTTTAAATCTTACTCCTAGTGCCTCAAAAAACGCCTTTGCACTCTCCTTATTCTCTGTTGTTGAAACAATGGTTACCTGAAGAGAGAAGGGGGCTTTTGCGTTCTCATTCGTTATCTCAGGAAAAACGATGTGCTCTTTAAAGCCGACTGTTAGACTGTTCTCGGACACAGACGATTCTGCAACCCCTCGGAAATCTCGTACCCTTGGAAACACAAGATTCACCAATCTTGTCACGAAATCTTCTCCCCGCTTTCCACGCAATGTAACTTTAAGTCCAATAGGCATTCCCTTTCTTAATTTGAACGTAGCGATAGATTTTCTACTTAACACAACCTGTGGCTTTTGACCGGTTAACATTCCAAGAAGACGGACAAGATCCTCAAGCAATTCTTTTTGATTCTTCGATTGGTTCATCAGTCTTCCGATACCCATGTTAATAACCACCTTCAGAACTCTAGGCTTTGCCATTACATTTTCCTTTGTAAGCGTATTCTTGGTCATAATTATACTTCTCCGTGGCATTTTTTACAGATTCTTACTTTTTGGTCTCCACGCATTTCACTACCAACACGCGCTCTTTTGCCGCACTTTGAACAAACGAGCATAACATTTGAAATGTTCATGCTCCTAGAAAAAGAAATTATTTCTCCTTTTTGGCCTTGTTTTTTGGGTCGCACATGCTTTTTGTAGAGATTTATTCCCTCCACTATAAGCCTTCCCGCTCTTGGCATCACCTTCAAAACACGGCCGGTCTTGCCTCGCTCTTTTCCTGTTACCACAAACACATTGTCTCCTTTTTTAATCATAAAAACTTATACTATGTTTTCTGCCATGGATACTATCTTTGTGTATCCTTTTTCTTTAATCTCTCTTGGAATCGGACCAAAAACTCTACTCGCCTTTGGATCAACCAAGTTTGTATCGAGAATAACCACCGCATTTTCATCAAAACGAACGCATGTTCCATTTTGCCTTCTCAGGACGTCCTTAGATCTCACCACAAGAGCTTTCACTACATCCTTTTTCTTTACCGCCTTTCTTGGCTCCGAAACCTGAACAGATGCCACAATGATATCCCCAACGCTCGCATAGCGGCGTCTTGATCCACCAAGCACCTTGAAACAACGCACTGTTTTTGCGCCAGAATTATCCGCAACTTGTAGGATAGATCTTGGTTGAATCATAATGTGATGTTAATTATTCTGTTGCTTCTTTGTTATCCTCCTGACTCTCAACCTCTTTTTCGCGACGTGCTATCAATTTAACGATATTCCAACGCTTTTGTCCAGAGAGTGGACGAGTTTCTTCAATCACAACCTTATCGCCATTTTTGAACTCATTATTTTCATCATGAGCCTTAAATCGTTCCGAAATGCGCAATAATTTGTGGTATTTTGGATGTTTCTTAAAACGAGTGATCAAAACCACACGCGTTTTTTGCATAGCATCACTTACCACAACACCTTCAAACGTACGATGTGACATAAAATTATTTATTGTTGTTCAAAACTGTTAATATTCGGGCCATTTCTTTACGGGTCGACCGAATAACATGCGCATTTTTTACCTTTCCTTGTGCCATTTCAAATCTCAAATCCCGCAACATTTTTTGCTTTTCGTTGTTTAGCTTTAGGAGCTCTTCCTTATTCAGTTGACGTAACTCTGAAATTTTCATAAATATTTATACTTTCGCAATAATTCTTGTTTTCATCGGCAACTTGTGCGCAGCTCTTCGCAATGCCTCTCGTGCAGTAGCTTCCTGAAGACCATCTATCTCAAAAATCATCCTTCCAGGACGTACCGGAAACACATAATGGTCAACTGCTCCTTTTCCCCCTCCCATAGTCACTTCAGGGGGCCTCTGCGTTACAGGTTTGTCTGGAAAAATACGAATCCACAACTTCCCACCTTTTTTAAGGAAAAAAACTATGGATTTTCTTGCGGCTTCGATTTGGCGAGAATTTACCCACGCAGCATCACATGCCTGCAATCCCAAACTACCGTACGTCAAATTTGTACCTCTAGTTTCTTTCACTCTGCCACGAGATCTCCCTTTCTGCCATTTTCTATGTTTTACCTTCTTTGGAATCAACATAAATAAAACTTATCTAGCTTGTCTTAAAATTCTCCTTTATAAATCCAAACCTTGATACCGACCGCTCCGTATGTACAAAACGCTGTTGCCTCTCCATAATCGATATTTGCTCGAAGT
>CAYLXU010000052.1:0-5109 GCA_964388055.1 uncultured Candidatus Saccharibacteria bacterium
TGGATTCAAGATTAATCTTAAGGGGGCTCGGCCGTTTTTTGGAGACGCGCTTCAGAAATTTAGTGAGGTAATAAGAGACAAAACGATTGGATATCCTGCGGAGGAGGTTGCCGAACTAGTGATTGAGGAAAGATCTTATCTTGATACATACGTTGAGTTTTTAATGGAGCACCTTCCTCCACGTATCATGCGCAAGCGCGTGGTTATCGATCCCTCGCATGGAGTTGCTGGCATGGTTTTGGCAAGGATTGCGAAAAAAAAGAAATTGAAGAATTGGATTTTTGTCGCAGATGAAATAAGTGGCGAGTTTGGTGCACATGGCCCTAACCCGCTTTTAAGAGATTCGTTTTTGTTTCTCCGTAATTCTTTAAAGAAACATAAAGGTGACCTTGGGGTAATTTTTGATGTTGATGCGGATCGTGTTTTTTTCTTATTTCCGGAGGAAAAAGAATATTTTCGTTCCGATATTATAGGTTTTTTGCTTTCAAAAACGTATTTACAAAAGGACCCGCATGCAAAAATATTGTATGATGTGCGGGCTGGAACTTTTTTTAGAGATGAATTGTTAAAAAAAGGGGGGTGTCCAATTCTTACCCAGGTTGGTCATCCATACTTTAAAGAAGATATGCGTAGGAATAAGGCTTGGTTTGGGTTTGAGCTTTCGGGGCATTATTATTTCAGGGAGTTTTTTAATGTTGATTCGGGAATCTTTGCCTTTATCAAGTTTCTGGGACTGTTTCTAAAAGCGGGGGAGGGATTCAAAAAAGAAAAGGCGTTGTTTTCTCAAAGGGTAAAATCTTTAGAAATGAATTACGTTGTAGCCGATAAAGATGCTATTTTGTGCGATGTAGAAGAGCTGTATGGGGGGTACGGGTCTGTGTCTCACTTTGATGGTCTTTCGATAGAAGCAAAAGAGTTTTACATTAACATGCGCGCATCGGGAACTGAAGATCTGGTTCGCTTGAACGTAGAGGCGAAAAATAAAAAGGTATTAAATGAAATTGTACGTTCTGTCGAAGATGTTGTGCAACAGAACAACGGTTGAGTAATAATTATTTTTTTGATAACATAAGAAATCCCTAGTTTCTCTAGGTGAATTATTTCCAGGACTATTTTTTTAAAAGAATACAACAATGGATAGATTAGTCGTCGATATTGAAACAAAAAATACGTTTCAGGACGTTGGCGGAGAGCAAAATATAGACAAATTAGAAGCCTCGCTTATCGGGGTGTATTCTTACAAGCAAGATGCGTATTTTGGATTGGAAGAGCACGAATTTGATAGATTAGATGATTTATTTGCCAAGGCAGAGCTTATTATTGGGTTTGCGATTAATCGTTTTGATATTCCGGTTCTTAAGAAATATACACGCGTTGATGTAACAAAAATAAAAACATTGGATATGTTTGATGAGGTGCAGAAAAGACTGGGAAGGCGCATTGGGCTTGGGGTGCTTTGTGAGGCGAACTTGGGAATTGGAAAAAATGGTATGGGTCTTGATGCGATTGAATATTATAAAAATGGTGAGATCGAGAAACTCAAAACATATTGTCTCAATGATGTGAAGATCACTAAGGATTTGTATGAATTTGTTCTGAACAAGAAAAAACTTTTTGTTCCAGATCGGATGAATCCCCCTGGCATATTTTTTGATTTTGACTGGGGATGGTCACTTGAGACAAGTCCGCAGGGGATGTTGTTTTAAGAAGTTTTATAAACAGGAAACCACCCCAACTAGATGAGGTGGTTTTGTTTAAGGGTCACATAGGCAACGATGCTGCCAAATATCATCAAGAGACCAGATAGTGAGCTAAGCCCCGCAAATCCAAATGTAGTAAATACAACACCGCTTACAAGAGATCCGGCAAGGCTCCCCACCCTTCCAATAGATTGGTGGATAGTAAGCACCGTTGCTTCACTCTTTGCGTGTTCTCCTATTTCAGAGAGAATATGAAATGTGCTTATGCTATGAAACGCGCCAAAAATTCCGAGCAAAATGAGTAGTGGTAGAAGAGAGGAATAGGTGGTGCTGTATCCAGTAATGAGTAATATTGTACCAAGCATAAAGACGCTTGAAAGGACAATGCGTTCAGTGGGGCGTATTTTGTCTACGAATGTTCCAAAATAGAACTGGAGAAGGTATGGTGCATCAAATGCAAGAATGGCGAGTCCGACTGATGTAGGTGTGAGGCCAAGTGTTTCGACTATATAGAGGGGGACAAATCCTCGCATAAGGGGGGCAGAAAAAAATGTGGTAATACTTATGATTCCCTGTGCCTTGAGGCGCGTATTTTTAAAAAAATTACGAAAGGCATCAAATAAGTGTATGTCAAATTTCGCTGGGTGGCTTATGTGTTCTTCTTTTGTAAATATGAGAAGTGTAAGTATTCCTGCAAGTATTGTGATAGATATAATAAATGGAATTTCTAAGAAGTAAGATTCGGCAAGAAAAAGCGCTGTGGGTGGTCCTATAAGTTGGCCGACATGCGCAAGGGAAAGTAGTGCGCCATTTTTTTGGCTTCTGTCTTTTTTTATAAGGTCTTCTACTTTGGCGAGAGAAATAAGCGCCAATGTAGTCGAACTTAGTCCATCTAGTATTCTGCCGGTGATGATAAGCGTGATCGATCCACCAACTAAATAAAAGAGGAGGGCAAGAATTTGTCCAAGTGCGGCATAGATGAGAATTCTTCTTTTTCCAATCTGGTCTGCGAGTATGCCCATAAGTGGCGTTCCAAAGATGGCCACCAAAGGAAATATACCGAGCATTACGCCAATCATTTGATGCGAATAACCTTGTTTTTTGAGATAGAGGGTAAGTATTGCAACAACAAGGCTTGTAGAAAGTGTTGTGAGAAACGTAATAGCCGTATATCGTTTCGGGTTTCCCAAGTGGTAATCAAGGTGTAGATGCATGTCTTTATGAGATTATTTTTGTCCCGCCTTCATACTGGATACTTTCCGCTTTAATATATTCAATTAAGATTTTTGGTTTGTTATTTTCGAGGCGTATCTCGAGTTTTTTGAGTTGTGTTGCGTCAGAAGGTCCGATTACGATTGCGTTATATATCTCCGAGAGGCGTTGTGCTGGTCCGCCTTCTTTTCCAGTGTGGCAAGAGACGAGAGCAATGGCTGGATGTTCTATAAAAAATTGACCAACCCTTTTGATTCCAGATTTTTTTCCTTCCACCGTTTTTTCTTCTGCCTCTGTAAAATCGTTTATGTGAAGTGTTTTAGATGGTTCGTTCTTGTCCCCGATTTGTATGTTTGATGTGCTTCCGTGTCCTCCTATAATGGCAAAGGATATTTTTTGTTCGGCCCCATACTTTGCATCGAGTTTTATAAGGAGTCTTGCAACATCAAGTTTCGACCGTGCTTCGAGGACGCGGATATTAAGTTTTCCTTGTGTACCTTCGAACGTTTTTCTAAAGACTTCTGCATGCCGAAAAAAGCTCCGTTCTCATCTCCAAGAGGATAGAGAAGAATACCATAAGGGCGACTCTTATCCTCCATGTCACGTATCTGTGCAAGGAGCATTTCTTTAGGATATCTGCCGAAGTTGCAGACTCCGAATATATTATAAAGCGTTGCAATAGTGCCGGGTTCTTCTTGTTCCAGCGTGAGCAATGCTTGAAAATTTTTTTGTATTGTTTTTTCAAGCCTTGGTCCAGCAGACTCCCACGTGCGAAGCATTTTTAGATATGAATTTTTTCCACCCAAATAAGATCGTAAAGCTATAAGTATCGCTTTTCCGGTTTTGGGGTGGTACGCAGAGAGCATTACTCTAATTGCCTCCGCAATATGTTTCGGAAACAGTGCTCCTCGTGTTGAAATTTCTCCTAAGATATCCTTGAGAAGCTGCTCTTCTTCCTGTCCACCCATCTCTACGAGTTGGGAGAGTGAAGAGATGTAACGATGTCTTGTGGAGGAGGACCTTACCCCCTCTTTTATGAAATGGGCATGACTTTTAAGTATGTTAACTATTTTTGTTATATCTTTCTTTTGTTTTCTTCGTGATACGGCAAGTTCTCCTATAAGGTCCGCATAGACAGCATGATATCCACCAAGTGTTCCTGGTCTTTCAAGACCAGTCATTTCTCGGTCTATCTTGTTGATATTGCGCTCTATGATGTCACACATTGCGCCTTGTGAATAAGAGTCCGGAACGTTATTTTTTATTGAGTCAAGGATGCGCATAGCAATACCAAAGCCATTTTTTGTATGAATGGCGCGATTAACCAATTCCCGATTATCTAGTATGCTGTTACGTATTTTTCTTAACTTCTCTTTTTCTATAACATTATCATTGCGATGTGTGGTACCGAATAGCTCTATTTCGTTTAATAGGTTTTCACACACAAGGTGTTCGGCAAGTGATATTGTTTCTGGTCTTTGTGTTGTTGGCTGAGATTCCCTCATATTCAGTGCTTTTTATTTCTACTTATTTACAGGTATAGTAAAATTATACGTTTCATTTCATGTTTTCTCAAAAGTTTAAGGAATTATATCAAAAACTAAATCCCAAACAAAAAGAGGCGGTGGACGCGATTGATGGTCCTGTCATTGTGTTCGCCGGACCAGGGACAGGAAAAACGCAGATACTTACGTTGCGTATCGTGAATATTTTAATGAAAACAGATACTGCGCCAGACAGTATTCTTGCTCTTACGTTTACAGAGGCCGCTGCGGCAAACATGCGAAGAAGGCTCTTTGAGATTATTGGCGCACCAGCATATAGGGTACGCACTGCAACGTTTCATGGGTTTTGCAATGATCTTATTCAATCGGTACCCGAGGCGTTTCCAAGAATTATTGGTTCACAGCATGTAACTGATACAGACAGATTCGAGTTGGTTAAGGAGATTGTGTTACAGATTCCGCTCGAATTACTGCGTCCTCATGGAGACGAGCTCTATTATATACACTCCATACTAAGGGCAATAAGCGACCTCAAGAGAGAAGGTGTTTACGTGAACATTTTTGAAGAACGTATTTTAGAGGAAGAGAAGAAGTTTTCTTCAATAGAGGATCTTTATCACACAAAAGGCGCGCATGAAGGAAAGATGAAATCGCAGTATAAAACGCTTGAAAAATCGATTGCAAAAAACAAA
>CAYLXU010000053.1:0-4973 GCA_964388055.1 uncultured Candidatus Saccharibacteria bacterium
ATCAATCGTTCTTGCATAGACAGTAAACCCATGGTTTGCATTTGTACTCACGGTTAGAGTGTGCCCCATAGTCTGCTGGGATGCAGCAACAAGAGATCCGAATGCCATTGTTGTTGCAGTACTTGTTGCATTCGTGCTTACACCATTACCAAGTGCTACACCAGCATTTACCGCAGCTACGGTAAAGGTCAGAGTAGAGGAAACGGTAGCCGTCACTGCGACATTCGCCACAAAGGCATCTGTCCATTCGCCGTAGTCATCTTCAGAGGTTAGATAAGAACGGTAGTTACCCGCAGTTGGAGTAGTAATCTGGTTTGATCCATTACTCTCAAACGTTGCCGTGTCACCAATTTGTACACGTATATGTTCACCTGCGTATGGCTTTCGCGAAGTTGACGAAGCGGTAAAAGTAATACTATCTGTTCCCAACCCAGTCACAATCCACGCAGTGGTGCTTCCATTTGCAGCCGTCGTGAGCGGAATATTGGTAAGAGGGTTCATGTCGGTGGTTGAAGCAAATTCCAAATCCACATCTGCAAGAGCTATTGCGCTCGTATCAAAGTTGGCGTGAAAATTAATAGTAATCCTGTCTCCGGACACAAACGTTGCGCTTTGGTGTTGCCATGTCACTTCATAATTTGACTGAATTGATGGATAACCCTCAGCCCACTTTGATTCCAACTTTTCTACCGTAGCGGCAGAAGCGTGTTTTACAAAGACGGAAAATCCAAGTGTCCATGCAAGCGTGCTTAAAATAAGAAGCATTGCAATAGACTGCACGTGTGATTCTCTTCTTAAAACTGTAGAATATATGTTCATTTGTTTAATGTTTAATTTAGAACGTCGACCTTTTCTAAAAAATACTCGTTCTTCTTAATTATATGACACTTGAAACCGCAATGCTTGTGGATAACTCCATAGATCAAGTCAAAATTCAAAGGGCAAAACTCAAAATTGCAATGAAAAATTCAAAAATGACGGGACGCAAATACCTTTTACTTTTGACTTGAAATTTTGCATTTTGATATTTGAATTTTGAGTTTTTTCCATGTTCACTAATCGAATTGCTTAGAGGGAACCGATTTATGCCACTGCTTATTACTCTTTTTCCCTATCAGAAGATACGCTCAAATCAATAATTCTTTCTTTATCAGAACGTTTCTGTGGAAATGCTTGATCGGTTTCTTGCGACACAAGCACAGAACTCGAAAGAGCCCTTACATACCAACAAAGTCCTCCCACAAGAAGAAAAAGGGCACTCAAAAACAATAGTATCACACCACCAAGCTCTTTTTGTGGCATCACAAAAAAATATTTGGTATAAAACTCTTCGCCACCACTTTTGGAATCCCAGGAAATCCTCGCCACGGCCTTGTGTGGCCCAAATGACAAACCTTCTTTTTTTGCTTGTATCAGCAACGTTTTTAGAACACCTGGCAAAATGGTAAAACTATCATCTCGATTGAAAAGTTGAGTTGTGCCACGCACTCTTTCAAACATGTCGTATATCACAACCTCCCCCTCAAGGAAAAGATGTGTATTCCCACTGTTTTCCACCACAAGACTTAACGGAATAGTTGAAGAGGCATCTACAAAAAAACCTCTCGGAGAAAGCTGCTGTATCTCGAGTTCCTCACGAACTTCTCCAGAAATACGTACGAGAAATACCGAAGCAATAGTCTGGACCACATTAGACCCGCCAGGTGCCTGCATGGTGGGTACCCCCTCCACAAGGAGAGCACCATAATGACCCCCAGGAGTAACATATTTGGGCACTCGTATAGTAACCGGAATATCCAAACTTTCTTTAGATCCAAGTTTTATCTCTTTTTCAGGAACAGTAAGCCAATGCGCAAGGGCGTATATGGAAACATCAAGTCCGTCCCGCTTTGTTATAAAACTTGGCACCCCGCTTGTTTTATCTATCCGAACATCGGCTGTACTAAGCCGCACACGCAACGGATATGAATTTGGATTTATAACTCTTATTTCTCCACTCCATTCCTCACCGGGAGCAAGCTTGAGAGACACAAGCGGGGGAGCCACAGTAAACGTAAAATCGTCTTGAGCGAAAGAAGTGTTAGTAAATAGAAAATAGAAAATAGAAAATAGAAAAATGGCGAAGACAAAAAATAAAACGTTGTAGCACCTTGTCATCCTGACCCTATTCATCGTGATCATGGGATCTGGCACGAAGAAATAACATTGCACCAAGCAAGAACGCAAATGCGACAATAATGCCCCACACGTATTTCATGGGAACAATCCAGAAGTACACAACATCTTCCTTTATCTTCTCTGAGGATGAACCATATTCCACTCTTAGTTTTGCTTTATATTTCCCAAACCCCACATCCCCCATCCACCCCTTCTCCGTTTCTATAACCCCTCCCGCGGTAAATGAGGGTGGAAAATCCAACGCAACCACCCCAACCTCCTTACCTCGTCCGTCATACATGTGAATCCCACCCTGCAAAGAAAGGTCAAAATCACCCGTATTTTGAAGTGAATAAGAAAATATTGCTGGAAATTTCAGAAACACATTTCTTTTCGTGTTGAACTCTTTTATTACAAGCCCCTCCTTGCGAGGATCAAGCACATGCACACGCACAAATGTTTTTGCGTAATCACTGTTCCCTTTTGCATTCTCAAGGGAAGTTCCAAAAGAAAAACGCAATTCCCCATAATACTCACCTGGTAACACACGGGGATCGAGTACAAGACTAAGTGGAATTTCCTTTTCTTCACCACGCTTGAGCTTAAATCCAGTAAATTTCTCTGGAAATCTAAGCCAGTAATCAACAGACGTGGATCTTCTTGTAATATCTCTTTCAACCTCTGTCTGTGCCTCCCCATCATGAGGGAGAATATCCTGCACATATCCATACACCACAAGCGTCCGATCAGAATTATTTTTAAGAAGGAGGGTGTCGCTGTGTGGTGCCTCTTTTTTTACCTGAATATCGAGAACTGCTGGCTGCACAGAAAGTGATTGAGCAAAAGCGTGGCCAGAAAATAGAAAATGGAAAATAGAAAATAGAAGGCCCACAAAAAGCAAAAACTTGGATTGATTTAATTTTTGGATATTGAAATGCCGCATATTTTACCTACTTGGTAAGCGATACTTTTCAACGGAATGTGAGGCGGTTTCAGCATGGTCTCCGACACAATGTCGGAGTGAAACTGCCGAACCCTCGGAGGTCGTCGCTGGACGACCGAGAATGAGCTGAAAAGTATTGCTTACCAAAGTCTTCATTTTTTAATTTCTAAAATGTGGGGACAATAATGTAAGAAAGTGTTGTAGAATACTGTCCTGCATCCTGAAGACCTGTAATTTCGACTTTAAAAACAATATCGGTAGTCTCGCTTACTACAGGCACAGAACTAAATATAATTTCTTTTTCTGTTGTCTCAAGGCGCGCATAGGTATCATTAGTTGAAAAACGTGTTGATCCTCCGCTTAACGAGTTATCGCCTGCATGATATCCAATCGCCCCTCGCTGTCCACCTGGGATCCCCCACACAGATGGAGAAGCATTTGTCCCAGCCACATCACCCAAAACCCTATCTCCGGAAGAAATAAAAGACTGAGTACTTTTCATCAAAATCGTGTAACCATTAGGGGCATTGGTGGACACCGTGAGACGCTGCGCAGCCTCAACAGAACTTCCTGCAGCAAGAGATCCAAAATTTACACTCGTTGCCGTCGTGGTAACATCCGTTACCACACCCTCAGTACTTGTTCCCGATGGAACACCTGTCACGGTAAATGTAAGGGTAGAACTTCCCGTTACAAGGCTTGGATATGATTCTCCTGTGTTCACAGGAACCGCCAAATTGTTTGTCATATCAAACAACCTAAAAAAGTACGTTGTCGCAACAAGCGCACCTGAATGTTTCAAAGTAAACTCAAATTCGGTTGTAGTACTTGCTGCGGGATCAAATGTGCTTGTAGAGGTTCCCGATTCATTATGCGTGCCATTTGCAGTAGTGTCAGAAAGAACTCTTGTGGTTACCGCGTCATTATCAGCATCAACACCATTACCATAACACCATCCAGTATTGTCGGTGCATGCACCAGTTTCCGACACATTCGAAACCTCTGACGCAAAGCTAGAATCCTGAGAGTACTGAACCCTAAACTTTATATCCGTACCCGTGACATTTGCCGTCTCTCTTACCGCAAGGCGAAGCTTTACTATCGCCGTATTATCGATATTACTAGGTGCCACATTCTCCCCTGCAAGCGCAGTTGAGGGAGTTTCGTTGTTTTCATCATCATACCAACGCCAATTTTGAGTTTTTGGTCGATACCCGGACGTAGTAACTGATGGATAAAAACTGTAGGTATCAAGCGCGGTACCGTCTGACTTCACCATACGAAAACAATACGTTGTAGAAGCAGCGGCGCCATTGTCTTCCAATGCCCAGTCATATTCCACATCCTCTCCCACAGCAACGGAAAAAGGATTTGAACCAGTGGGGTTTTCTTCCTCATAAGATCCGGCGCGATCCGAAACACTGAGAAGCAAGTCACCTCCAGTCGGCGGATTTCCAGAAAGCGAAGTTCCATCGCTTGGTGTACCATTAAACCCACGCCAGATTGTCGAACTCGCGACACCCCCCGTATCGCTCCACGACGTAATTGCAGCACACGTACTACTCACCACCCCATACTGTAGCTTAAACGATTCGGTAGACACAGGAAGTGTGGTACTCCCCACCTGAAGAGACATACGAAGTCGCAACCTCTCGCCGCTTGCAGGAGGAA
This sequence comes from uncultured Candidatus Saccharibacteria bacterium, assembly GCA_964388055.1. Taxonomy (GTDB): domain Bacteria; phylum Patescibacteriota; class Minisyncoccia; order UBA6257; family JACRHW01; genus CAYLXU01. Next base: position 4,772 of record CAYLXU010000053.1, read on the forward strand.
GATCGTTTGCGGTTACCGCACTATTTTCACCCAAATCCGTACTCCCTGCAGGCCATGGATCAGTTGGCTTTAGCGCGTCATTATCAACATAAAAACGAAAGTAATTTTGGGTAAGCGTATAATCCGCGGCATACGCCTCTGGGGCAACGAATGGAAAACTACCATAAAAAAAGGAGCTAAGTGTTAGATGGCTTAGCATAAC
>CAYLXU010000054.1:0-1537 GCA_964388055.1 uncultured Candidatus Saccharibacteria bacterium
TAATAAAATACGCAAACCAAAGGGTCTCTGATCTTTCTGGTTTTTCTCAAGACGAGGTATTAGGAAAAGATTTTATCTCGTTTGTTCCAGAGGACAAAAAGAAGGAGTTGTTACAGAAACATAAGGAACGGATGGAGGGGAGAAGAATACATGATTTTTATGAAACCGAAATAGTTGCAAAAGACGGTTTAATTGTCCCTGTGGAGGTAAATGCGGCGTTTATAGAATATGAGGGGGGACCGGCAGGCCTAGTTATTTTGAGAGACATTCGTGAGAAAAAGAAGTTGGAGCGCATTCTTAAAAGGAGCAAGGAGCATTTAAATAGGGCTCAGGCAGTGGCTCATATAGGTAGTTGGTATCTCGACATCTCTAAAAATGAGTTGTGGTGGTCTAATGAGACATACCGTATTTTCAATATCTCTCAGGGCGAGGAATTGACATATGAGAAATTTTTATCGTTGGTATATGAAGATGATAAAGAAAAAGTTAACGAGGCGTGGAGCAAAGCGTTGCGTCATGTGCCATATGACATCGAACATCGTGTGCAAGTTGGCGGGGAAATCAAATGGGTAAGAGAGCGCGCAGAGGTGGTGTTTGATCACCATGGTGATCCAATAGAGGGAATTGGCACAGTTCAGGACATTACTGAATCAAAAAAGAATGAAGAGGCGTTGCGGAAGAGCGAGGAGTTGTACCGCACCCTTGCAGAAGCAGCTCACGACATGATTTTTGTGATTGATGTAGATGGTGTCATAGAATATGTAAATAATTTTTCTACGGCGTTTTTAAGGAGGTCAAAGGAGGAAATTATAGGAAAACGTATGGTGGATTTGTTTCCTCCTGACATTGCGGAGCGGCAATGGCGCAATATAACGAAGGTTTTGGAAGAAAAGACATCTGCATACTTTGAAAACACATCGAATCCTAATGGAGAAGAAAATTGGTTAGGGACATGGCTGGTCCCCTTACTGGACAGCGAAGGAAAACCACGTGGTGTTATGGGGGTATCCAGAGACATTACTGATAGGAAAAGAGCAGAAGGTGCGCTACAAACCTCCGAGGCGTTGTTTCGTGGTGTTATTGAACAATCTCCGTTTAGTACACAGTTTTTTAGACCAAATGGAATTCTTGTTGGTATCAATGATGCCTTTCGTAAGTTTTGGGGAGTAACCAAGGAGCTAGAAGAGAGAGTGATGGGTAACTATAATATTTTGGAGGATGAGCAGCTTAAGGCGATTGGGGTGATGCCAAAAATTGAACGGGGGTTTTCAGGTGAGTTTTCTGAGATACCTGCAATATTTTACGATCCCGAAAAAACACCTGGTTTAAAAAAGGCGGGACTTAGTGCGCGGTGGGCCGCAGGATATATTTGGCCGATTAGAGATGGTCAAGGAAATATTCAGCAGGTTGTTTTAATGCACGAGGATGTTACCCGCAGGAAGGAGGTTGAGTTTGAATTAGAGAAGAAAGTCTCAGAGCTTCAGAACGCTCAAAAAGCAACCATGAACCTTGTTGATGATCTTCGTATTCAGAGAGA
>CAYLXU010000054.1:1548-4912 GCA_964388055.1 uncultured Candidatus Saccharibacteria bacterium
GCCGAGGATGCACATATAAGGTTAAACGCCATCCTTGAAAGTATTGGAGAAGGAGTTGTTGCTATTGATGGAAGCGGTAACGATACCATAACATTTGTAAATGGACCGGCGCAGGAAATGTTTGGGTTGAAACATGATGAAATGGTTGGTAGGACGTATCACGAAGTTTGGAGTATGCAAGATAGTGCGGGAAATCGGCTCAATGAAGAGGATCGTGCAATTGCAAAGGCATTGCGCACACATAAACCGGTTATGACTTCCGATTACTTCTATGTGAGGAAAGATGGAACTAGGTTTCCTGTATACGTTTCAATCCAGCCGATTATTTTGAATGGGCGTATAGTTGGGGTGTTGGATGTTTTTCGTGATATTTCCCGGGAGAAACAACTTGAAAGGGCGCGTAATGAGCTTATTTCCTTGGCCTCGCATCAACTTCGCACACCTCTTACTATTATTAGTTGGTATGCTGAGGAATTGGTGACAGGGACATCGTTTGAAAGGCTTACACCAGAACAGAGAGAGTATGTGCAGGAAATTTATACCGGAAACAAGAGAATGATAGCTCTTCTTAATGATATGTTGAATGTTTCAAGATTGGAGTTGGGTACTTTTGTAGTGCGCCCAGAGAAGATGAAACTTTCTGATGCCATTGCTAATGTTGTGAGTGGATTGTCTACGCTTTTGAAGGAGAAACGAATTGAAGCGAGCATTTCTCACGATAATCCAGATTTGGAATTGGAACTGGATCAAAGAGTTATCCAATTGGTATTTACCAACATCATTACCAATGCGATAAAATATTCCTATGAAAAAAGTCGTGTTGAGATTGTAACAAAGAAGGAAGAACAATCTGTTCAAATACGCGTGCGGGATTGGGGGTGTGGAATTCCTCAAGAGATTAAACACAGAATATTCGAAAAACTATTTCGTGCAGACAACGCTCGCATTATGGATCCTGGTGGATCTGGACTCGGTCTTTATATCGCAAAACTTATTGTTGATCAGGTAGGTGGGAGGATCTGGTTTGAGTCTGAAGAGGGCAGAGGGACCACTTTTTTTGTTGAGTTGCCTCTTAAGATGAAGAAGGGGGGCGCAGAGGAGAAAAGAGATGGTAGTTAAAAGGGCACATCCTCTATGGTCCGCAAAACCTGAATAAGTACCCATTTAAGTACCCATTAATGAAATATGATACAATGAAATGAATATGAACACAGAAATGCGTAAAACAATCCTTGTGGTAGAGGATGACCCGGCGCTTCTTAAGGTGTTGGTAAAAAAGATCCAAGATGAGGGATTCGAAGCGATTAGTGCTACGAACGGATTAGATGGTTTTAAGGAGGCTACAACAAAAAAGCCTGATCTTATCTTGCTTGATATTGTGCTTCCAGTAATGGATGGAATGACTATGATGCGTAAACTAAGAGAAGAGAACGAATGGGGAAGAGAGGTTCCTATTGTGCTTCTTACGAATTTGAGTGTGGATGACGAAAAAATACGGGCAGTGGCAAAAGATGAGCCAGCATATTATCTTGTAAAAAGTGATTGGAGTTTAGATGATGTAATCAAAAAAATAAAGGAAAGAGTTGGGGTGTGATTTTGAAGCGGGGTGTGGAACAAAAGTCTAAAAAAGCTCTGGGGACACCAGAGCTTTTTTGGGCACGAAACATTGTCTGTCGTGTAATCGTGTTTAGGGCACTTGCCAAAATGGTTTACGAAGCAATAACCATTTTGAGCACCCAGAGTGTCACGAGAAACCTTCTTTCAGTCGTGAAAATTTGGTGAGCGGGTGAAGGGAATCGAACCCTCGTTTTAACCTTGGGAAGGTCACGTAATGCCACTATACCACACCCGCTTTTCAAAATTCCTAAAACCAGCTACATTATAGGCAGAAACCCTTGAAAAGAAAAGAGGTGAGATCGGTGAAGTTTTTGCGTTTTTTTGCCATAACAGTATTTTTTATGATTCTTTCCCTTTATGCGCGGCCACAAAGCCTAGATTCGGCAGGACAGAAATTTATATTCAGATTTTTGGTGCGTGAGTATACCACCAAAAACCATAGTGTGCATGCTGTGTATTATAAGTATGGAGCAACGCGTTATCAGGTTTGCTCGTCCACGCGATGCACCGATCTCACGGTTGCTGGTTACAAGGTTCGATATCGGGGAGTTTGGCAGCCTATAGATTATCTTGAAATTGATGGAAAAGTTTTTAGGGGGATTAACCCAAGAAAACCACTTCCTTATCTTTATTTAGTGGAAGTAGAAAATTTGCACGAAACACGACTTCGAGTTTCTCATTCTTTTTCATCCATCCCACGCAAAAAGAAGGATCGGGGAATAAAAGTGCGTTGGGTTGTGGCTACGGGTCCCGTGTTTACACAAAACACATCGCGTGCAGCGATCCTCTCAATTATTCGCAAAAGCAATATTCGTCCTTGGGATTACACACATCGCAATGCGATGTTTATATCCAAGGATGGTAAATCTTTTATGCTTGTGTCTTGGTATGGAACCGTTTTGGATGTATTGAGTATTTTTCATCATCACAAAGAATATTTTTACCTTGTTATGTTTGATGGAGGAAGTTCTTCTTATCCAGATGCAGTAAATCCAGTATGGATTACCATTCATTCTAAATAAAAAACACCCACTAAGGGTGTTTCTTTTTTCTTTTTGAAACATGATAGTATAGGAGTAAGAACCATATGTCCCATTCTCTTAATCTTAGAGTGAAAACTCCCCCAAAACCGCCCGAACACAAAGTGTCTATTTCAGAAAAACCGATATCTTCTCTTCCTCAAGATGCACAACACATAGGAACATGGCCTTCACAGATGTTTCTTGAGTATGAACGTCCTCAAAAATGGTATGTTTGGGTAGTTATAATCGGAATTCTTCTTTCATCTTTCTCCCTCTTTACTAAAAACTATCTTTTCTTTATCTTTATTGTATTCGCGCTCCTCTACATCCTAGTCTCTTCTAGGCGTTCTGCTACCATTATCCATCTGGAGTTATATGATCGAGGTATCATGGTGCATGAGAAATGGCATCCATTTGAGGATTATCAGGATTTTAGTATCATTTCGTTTGGTGGGGAATATGTTGAATTAGTTCTCCAGCCTAAAGGGAAATTCCAGTTTTCTTTTGATATTTATATTCTTGGCGACGATGCTGAAGAGATAAGGGGGGTATTAAAAGATTATCTTCCTGAGGTGAAGCGTGAGGAGACGTTTTTGCATCTTTTGGGGCGCGCGTTACGAATTTAATAATAAGTTAATGCTCTCGTCGTTCAACGGATAGGACGCAACTTTGCGGAAGCTGTAATGTAGGTTCGATTCCTACCGAGAGCACAGATGAATAAAATA
>CAYLXU010000055.1:0-4843 GCA_964388055.1 uncultured Candidatus Saccharibacteria bacterium
GTGCTATTTTTTTGTGCCAACACCACAAAAGTTGGACAAAGAAAGAAAAACATGGTATAAGTTTTATAGTTCCTTGGAACACATTGCAATAGAAAGGACGTGAAAACATGTTTGAATTCCCAGAAAACCTGCTTGGTATAAAGAGGGGTACTATTCTTGAAGCCATCCACCCTGTCGTATCACAGCTGGGGATGAAGGTGGGAGATAAGTTGGTGGTTGGGTTCGATGGGGCGTATGTCCGTTGTATGGGATTTACCTGGAGCATTGATCAGCTGGTTGAAGAAATTGAGATGGGCGTGTGGAAGATGATCGGTGTTTTCGATCTTTCTGATCCAGTGAAGAAGATCTTTTTTACGAGGTTTGTGGAACGTCGGGAAATGGTGGAAGAGAACTCATGAAAATCATCAAGAAGGGCGATGGAAACCAGGTAAGGTGCGGAAGTTGTAAGAGCGTGCTCGAGTTTGAGCCTTCGGATGTATCGAGGAAGAGTGATGGGCGAGACGATGATGGGGACGAACTGTTTTCTTACAGTGTCGCGTGTCTGAGTTGTGGTGCTCGAATTTCAGTGAGTTCTCATTTGACATCGGATATGCGTAGACGTGTGGGTGAAGTACAGAGATCAAGAGATATTTCTGATTATGATCTATAGGATGAAAGGGGGAGGAATATCTATGCTACGTCATTCATCCGATGGGTTAGGTTCTGTGTTGATTTTTCGCATTATAGTCGGAATTATTGTTGAGCTGATTCTTTGGATTCCCGTTTCTTTTTTCTTTGGGGGAGTATACTGGTTTCTTTGTGGTGTAGTTATTGGTGTGCCGATCAATCCGTTTCTTGTTTTGTGGAGGAACACATATTTGGCATGCGTGGGGTTGTGGGTTGCTTTAAAAATTATTGCTCCCACTGTTCGTTATGTCACAAACGTGGGGCGAGAATGGGATTCCACTGCGCGATATTTAAAGTGGATGAAAGAGCACGGAAAAGATTCAAATGACTGGTAAGTCGGGAAGGGGGATGAAGGAATGACATTCTACACAGGAGAGAGTCTCGCAAAGAAACTTGGTATGGATTTGACCTTGGATGAGCGTATGAAGCTTAAACCCAGAAAGAGGTACAGGATACACAGTGACGACTTCCTTTCTTGCCTGGGGCGAAGGATAAATCCTGGAAAGCTCTTCCTTGTTCGCTTCAAAGATGGTCGTGGTGTTATCCTTACAGCAGAGAGGGAAGAAGACGCGTGTTTGGAAATGATCCCGTATATTGCCGATGGCCTCCACATGTGCAGAGATGCAAACCACAGCGCGGTCTATAACAAATCGTGTGATGAGTGCCAGGAGGTTTGGAACACGTTAGCCGAAAAGGTGAATGGCGCACATGTTACGTGGTTGGGTTGGGCTCAACCAGACTATAATTGGGTCATTAGCGTATAGAGCAAAAGACGTTCGACACATAGCACAATTCGTGCTATTTTTGTTTTAGTTCATTGAGAAGGAGTATAAAGATGGCAAGAGAGAAACACGGACCAAAGAAGGTGGTTGAAGCTTTTTTGTTTCTTGAACACGATCCGGAGAGCGCAAGAGGTTGGCTCGACGATCATCTGATTACCGGCGTACGACTAAGAGTACTTGAGGATCAAGCAACAATTGAAGAGGGGACATTATTTCTCTTTCTCGGTGAGAAGACAGACAATGAAGCCTATAAGGTGTGGGCGGTATATAAAGGAGAGCAGGTTGGTAGAGGCAATGCGCTCAATATAAAGATAGATAGTATGGAGCCGGTATGGAAAGAGGGCTGGAGAGAAGATTTGGAGAGATTTGACGTAGAGGATCCTCCTATTCCAGAGAAGATTAAAGATTTGCGTTCCTGGCAATGGGAACTTGGAGCAATAATATAATGAATAGGAAGATCAAAAGTTAAAACAAAAACCACCATATTGGGTGGTTTTATATTTTCATATATATGAGAGCAATTCGCTCCATCCGTTTACCTGTAGTACGTAAGGAGAGATGTGCGATGACCATCGTCGGATATCGTTTGCGGTTGGGGCAAACCACACAGGAAGAGGTACCGCCCCTACAAGGTGTGAGAGTACTTCTCCTCGGTCATCAATGTGTCCTTGTATTCCCAACTTGAGGCACACACCTGCCTTTTCTTCTCGCCTGTCTACAAAAATGATGTGGTCTTCCAATAGACCAGTATGTTCCTCGAAGCGGTGAAGTGTGAGCAAACGTCTGTTGATTGTTCTTTCAAAGCCAGCAGCCCGAGATACAATCCATACATTGTGAGGACCATAGTGCGTGACAAGTGTTTTTAACCCCTCAATTGCGTCAGGCACGAGAGCAGAGTTTTTTCTAAGCAGATCATCAAGGTCTGAAAAATTTTGTGCAGCAAGAAGATCTGCAACTTTTCCACGAATGTTGTGGGGAATGTTTTTTACTAACACATTTCCAAAGTCTACTCCCCATCGTTTGACTTCGCTTGGGTCCACGGCGTTTCTCCTTTTTTAGGTGCTGCGTATGTTATACCGTCAAGAAGGAATCAAGTAAAGATATATAATAACCAGTATCCTTCCGGCTCATTCTCGGTCCGATGAACATCGGACATCATGCCAAAACAGCCTTCGATTCCGCTGGAAAGATACCGGTTATTAAACACCTCTTTATTTTTGTCTTTTTGGAATGTTTGTTCGACAAAAGATATGTGTCATGCTATTTTGTGGGTGGTTCTTTGAATTATGGGGAAAGAGGAGGGGATCCTTTTGTGCGAAGTTACTGACGAGCTTAAAGAGATTTATAGATTGGCATGGGAAAGAGGGATTTGGTTTCGAGAGTTTGGAAAAGGCCCTGGTGCCGATATCTATATGGCGGGGGCGGGCTGTGTGAAAGTTTTAGAGAGGCTGGAAAAGGAATTGGGCAGAGAGATAAATGTGAATGAGTTAACATTGGGGGATTGTATGGGTCTCACCTGTCCAGGGACTGGTGTAAGCAGGGAAGAGGCATGTAGGGACGCTATTAAAGAGTTTGAAAAAACGCATAAGAAACACTATGCGTATCATAAGATAAAGAGAAAACAGAAAAGGTTGAAGGAGCTACAAACATTTATTGGCACGCTTGATCATTTTTTTGAGACTGGATGCGAGGGGCTTATGTGGGTTTTAAAAAAAGATGGCGAAAAGGGATATTATGAGGCGCTTGAGTTCCTTGAGGCGGGAGATTATCTCACTATTTATAATGAAGATGGTTCTGTGATGTTTGAAGGTAAAATTGTTGAAGATTGCAAAGCGGGCTGGCAAGAATATCCCATGAATCCCGGCAATGGTCAGCCATGCGCGTTGGAGTGTTGGATCCACTGGACGCAAAAGGGGTGGAAGCCTGATGATTGGGCTGCGCTCTTTATTCGTGGGAATAAGACGCTCTTGCGCGCCAAGCTTGTAAGGAAAATGTATGAAGAGTGATTTTGTGAGGAGGAGGTGGTTTGCATGAAGAAGACGAGAGGAGAGAAGAAGGTACGGATGATACTTTACCTTCCACGGGATTTGTATGAGAAACTTTGTATAATGGCAACCAAACTGGGCATTAGTAGGAGTGAGTTGGTGTGTCGTTTGCTCACCAATCATCTCGAAAATGACGTCGTAACAAAGAGCTTTAAAGATGTGCCTTTTGAAAAGCTTGCTGTAGGAGATAATGTGATTTCGATTTTTGGGAAGAACGGTAAAATTGCTTTTCTTGATCCGCAAGATGATAATTTTGTTCTCATTGTTTGGGAGGATGGGAGACAGAGTGGGTGGTACCACCCTGATTGGGATGAGAGAATTTTGTATGTAGGACGGTGATACAACAAGCGCCGCTTATCCTAACTGGTGGGCGGTTTTTTGTTGATTTTTCTTTGTATGTTGTGGCATTATGCACCTAGATACGACTTCGGTTGTGGCCTTGAAAACGAAGGGAGGTGTGCCATGCAGTATCAGCTTGGTTACATGGAATATGCGCCAAATCATATTGATATTCATCTTGATAGAGAGGTGACATCAAGCGACGAAAAGCTTTCGTTTCAGCGTATGTCAAAGTCTAAAACTGAGATTCCGCCCTGTGTGGCGGACCTCCTCAGAATTCCGGGCGTCATTAGTGTATTTATTAACACGCCGTATACAATTCAGCTTTTCCGAGGCGCAGCATTTAAGTGGGGGCCTATTCTTTCTCAGGCAATTATGATTATTCATATGCACTTTGGTCCCTTTGAGAAACTTGAAGAGTTAGATCCTATATATACTCAGAGAGGTGGAAAGGGTTCATATTACGGCGGAGTATCAGAAAAAGATTTGCATAGAACTCCTCCGCTTTTGGACGAGGATGTTTCTCAATCATTTTCCGGAGAAGGGGGCGAGAATTATGGATCTTGATGAGGTTAGGACGTTTTATGATCCTCACCCCGGTTTTGCGGGGGCTGCAGTTCCTATTCCCGAGAAGGTTAGAAGGGTTGCGAACGAACTTGATGGGCAGACACTGTCCTTGCGTGAGGCGGTAGAAAGAATTCAGGCGGCTACAACGGGAAAAGTTAGGGTGGTGGCGGAGTATCAGTTTATCGGTCTTTTGATTAAGGGGAGAAGTTTTTTGGGTCCCTGTGAACACTTTTTTCGGGTTATTTGTTATCGTTAATGTAAAAACCGCCTACACATGCAGGCGGTTTTAATATAGACAAAAATAAATTTTTGTGTTATATATACTATAGTTCCATACAAAGGAGGTTTTAGATCTATGACACAAGCGTCTCAAGAAAGAATTAAGATTTTGCAGGTTGATCAGTGGACTTCAACAGGGAATGTGAAGGGTACGAAGCTTAAGGA
>CAYLXU010000056.1:0-4617 GCA_964388055.1 uncultured Candidatus Saccharibacteria bacterium
ATCCTGCATTTGTACTGTGGATCTTTGTCTCTAATGTGCTTCAGCTTTTTTTCCTTCCACTTATCATGGTTGGGCAAAATTTGCAGAGTAGGCATTCTGAGGCACGCGCCGAACGAGATTTAGAGATTGACGTGAAGTCAGAGAAAGAAATTGAGGCAATTCTTTTGCTTCTAGAAAGCCATCAAGATGTCTTACAACGTATCCTGGAACGTGTTGGGGGAAATAAAAAAGAGTCGGATTAAAACTCCGACTCTTTTTGTTTTTGTGACCATTCTTCTGCCTTTTGACGGGCCAACTCTCCAAGAAGATTTTGTTGAGCTTGCCATGCGTTCAGCACTTCTTTGGGTGGAACGTCTTTTGGTTTAGGGGTGTTTTTTGTATCGACAGCATTCTCTTCTTCTTTTTCCATATCGGGGATATCCTTTTCTTTTGGTTTTGGGAATGATGAGAATTTTTTTGGAAATTGAGAGGGGTGAGAGGGTTGTATTGGTTTGATTCCTTCCATATAGTGTAAATATATGTTTATGAATGTGGGTGCTTTTGTGTGGACGAACCACGTGAAAGCAAAGATGAAATTTTATCGGCTTTCTGAATCACGCGTAAAACGTGTTGTCCGTCATCCTTTGCGCATTGAAGAGGGGATTGCTCCTAATACTGTGGCATGTATGCAACGCAATGATGGCACAAAGAGAAAAGAAGAGTTGTGGATAATGTATCAGACAAAGTCAAAATTAGGAAAGTGGGTTGTGAGGGTCATTAGTGCGTGGCGTTATCCAGGCACGAGTCCAAAAAGAAACCCAATACCACAAGAAATTCTTAGTGAAGTATCAAGTTTGCTTGAGTTTGAGGAATAATCTATTTTCGTTCAACGAGTTTTAATCTTGTCGCAACCTCCTTTCCCTCACGGAGTATTTTTAATTCTAATTCATCTCCTACCTCACAACGGCTTAGCATGTCTTGGAGAGTCACCTCGCGGGTTATCTTTTCCCCGTTGCATTCGAGAATAACATCATGTTCTTTGATCCCTGCTTTTTGTGCGGGGGAATGTGGGACAATGGCTTCATCGTAGGGATCTTGGCGTATGACAAGTGCCCCATAGTCTACTGAAAGTTTAAAGTGGCGTTGAAGAGCTTCGTTGAGGATAATGTATTTTACACCAAGAAGTGGTTTTCTGATTCTTCCAAATTCTTTTAAGTCTTCAAGGTCTTTTTTTGCAGCATCGATGGGAATTGCGAACCCGATATTTTGTGCTCCAAATATGATCGCGGTATTAATACCAATTACTTCTCCATGAATGTTGAGGAGCGGCCCTCCAGAGTTTCCGGGATTAATTGCAGTATCTGTTTGAATAAGTCCTCGCAATTCTTCAGTTTTTGCTCCTGGTTCTATTTGTGCGGGAATGTGGCGGGCGATACCGGATACAATTCCGCTGGAGACAGTGTTTTTAAACATCCCGAGTGCGTTTCCTATGGCGAGCACTTGTTGCCCAAGCTCAATGTCGTGTGATGTGCCGAGTGTGAGAGTGGGAAGCTTGGAAGCCTCTATTTTAAGAATCGCCACATCGTTGATAGGGTCGCGTGCAAGTATGGTTGCCTCATATTTCTTATTATCGTCGGTAATAACTGCGTATTGTGCGTTTGGTTCACTAATTACATGGCGGTTTGTGAGGATGATTCCATCGGGGTCTACCACAAAACCTGATCCACCCCCTATTTTTACCATACCTTTTTCGTCGACGTCTTCCGGAGAAATATGTGGTTTTTCCATTTCAAACGGGAGAAATGGATACATTTTGGAATAGATTTCTTTTTCTATTTCCTTGATGTCTTTAGATATCACAATGCTTACTACTGCCGGCATTGTGTCTTTAATAACGTTAATGAGGGGTGATGTTTCTTTCATAAGGATAAAATTATGTTTGCATGTGCATTATACCTTTTTTGTACCAGGACCTCAACGAAATGGGCTGTAAAAAAAGAACCCTCTTAGAGGGTCCGCTGTTCTTAAATCAAACTTTTTCCCTTTTCAAGGAGCATTTTGAATTGCTCTTTCGTGAGCTTGATGGTTCGTACACCGATTGTTTTGTCGTTGTCATCAGTAAGAACGATCATGTCGCCTTCCCCAAACACTTCGGGACATTTGTCGCAACATGGTGCACACAGTACTATTTTATCGTGATGTTGCATATGTTCACCTCCTTTCGTGTGAGATTTCTAGTGTTCGTGGTTTTTATAGAGTCCGCGTAGTCGGAATTCGGACTGCACTTTCTGAAACCAGAGGATTGTAAGCAACTCAAAGCACAGCACATTAAAGAATCCAACCCCCCACCATGAAACAAGGAATGTTATGGTAATGTGCGGCGAGATGTTTCCAATGAGGTCTATACCAAATACGCTTGTCATCCCGGCAGCAATCCAAAGACTAAAACAATATCCGCAATGTAGCACATGTCCTATTGGTCCCAGGAGGCCTTCAATCCATTCCACGGTCTTTTCTTGCCAAAGAAAGAATACGCTTACTGTTACCACTACAATTGCAGCCGATGCGGAAAGGAAGAGCAGTGCAACAGGTTCTGGGGTTATAAGATTTGTCCTACTGTCTGTATAGTTAAGAAATAGAGCGACAAGAATGGTGCCGAGAACTCCATAACCAAGAATTTTTGTAAGAAGAGATGAATGATGCATATGATGTTACTTCGCGCACGCACCACAAATTCCAAATACCTCAAGTTGGTGATGTAGGGGAATGAAGTCTTGTCTTTGGTCGAGCAATTTATTCAATATCTGTTTTTCGTTTTTTATAATCAAATCTTCCACTCGATTACACCGTTCGCATACGATGTGATGATGGTGGGAAGCCTTTTTTTCGTAACGTGTACTTTTCTCATCAAGTTGGACTGACTGCACTTTTTGTTCCTGCTGTAGTCGCTCGAGAAGACGATATATCGTCGTTTTGTGTGGTGAGAGATGTGCCTTTTGTAGTTCCACTATGATTTCCTGAGCAGTTAGAGGCTTATTCGCGTTTTCTAGTAGCGCACGTGTTTTTCGCACCAATATCGTATCTTTCATAAAGTCATAATAACGCAACTGAGTTGCGTTTGTCAAGTGATGTCCCATGGGTGTCACAAAACGGAACCCCAAACAAAAAGGAGCCCTGAAAAGGGGTCCTTTTTGTAAAAATTTTTAGTCTTGGTGGGCGATACAGGACTCGAACCTGTGACCTCCACAATGTCAATGTGGCGCTCTAACCAGCTGAGCTAATCGCCCCCTTAATTGTTATTATATAAATCATTCCTAAGGAGAAAACAAGGCGGATTAATGGGGTTCGTGAACGTGTTTTGTGTGGTGGAGTGTTTTTTTATATTCTCCCAAAAACCAGTCAGCCATTGTTTCTACAAAGTGCATTTGTTCTTCTGTCGGTGAAGCAATGTATATATCAATAAGTGTCTGCAGTTTTTCTTTGAATGCTTCATCATCTGTCCCAAGCATATGCTTAAGAAGGCCAAGGGCACCCACCACCTCGGTCAGGTAGTCAAACCGTTTTACATTATCGAGTGAATCTAATTGAGAGAATTTTTGATATTGTTCTTCGATATATTGCTTGAGTTGTTTGATTTCTTCTTTTGTATCGTCCGGGTTCTTTGGTCCCACCCTCGAGAGGGTTTCCTCGAGTTGGGCCTTGCTTTCCTCTCCAAGGCGTTCGGTGAGGTCTTTTTCCACGGTTCTCCCGATACGTTCGACAATATATACGTGAAATAATTTGAGAGGGTCACCCTTGTATGCGTGTTGGGTGACATAGTTTTTTATTTTTTGCCAAAGCGCAAGAGTTCTTTGGTTTTTGGGATCACGCCAATTAACACAGAGGTCTATAAACCCTATCATCGGGGCAAACCAGTTTTTCCTCAATTTGTTGTGCTCCCTTCGCCAGTATGCAAGCCCCTCTTCTTTTTCTTCGGTGCTTAAATTTGAGTTTTCTATGTCGGTACGGTTTTTGATTGGTTTTCCTGGGGTTCCGTAGAGTTTTTGGGAGAGATCTTTTCTTGTCTGTTCTCGTGTAGTACGAGGCATAATCCCCGCGAGAGGATACGCTCCGTACTGCAGCATGTATTTTTCGAGAAATTCTAAGTAACTTACAATTTCTTCTTCGGAGAGGTTAACTTCCTCAAGAGTGCGAACATGCTCCATAAAAAGTAGTGTGGTGGACCGAATGGGACTCGAACCCACAACCCCCTCCATGCCATGGAGGTGCGCTACCAATTGCGCTATCGGCCCAAAAAATTCAAAAGGTAAATCTCAAAAATTTTCCATTTTGATTTTTTAATTTGTTACAGGTATTGCACTTCTTCTTCGAGCAAAATCCCAAATTTTTTATGTACCCGTTTTTTCAGTATGGTAACAACCTTCTTTATATCTCTCGCGGTGCCACCCCCTGTGTTGTAAATAAGATTACCATGATATGCAGCAACCGCAATACCCCCCCTTTGTAGTCCCTTCGCGCCAACTTGCTCAAGAATATATCCGCTTGTAATCTTTCCATACTTAATGATCGTTTGGTCTATCCTCTTTAGGAATTGTTTCTGGAGGGATTTTGGTGTGATGTGTTGGATAACGATATTTT
>CAYLXU010000057.1:0-4560 GCA_964388055.1 uncultured Candidatus Saccharibacteria bacterium
CCAACCACCCGTAAAATAAAAATCAAAATATAAATCTCAAAATCTAAAATTAAGGTATGAAAATTCTTTTTAGGGATTTTCACGTTTCAAAAATTTTGATTTTTCAAATTTGATATTTAAATTTTTATGGAGCCACCTCTCGGATTCGAACCGAGGACCTACTGTTTACAAAACAGTTGCTCTGCCGCTGAGCTAAGGTGGCTTCCTTAGACCTCTTTTTCTGAACCTGGTTGATGAGATACGGTAAAAGCCGCATTTTTTACATGCTTCTTACCACCAATATCTCGCACCCGGTGGAGTGCTCCGGAAATATATCGTTCTGCTTTTAGAAGAAAAACTCTGATCTTCCTTAGCATCTTTTCAAGCGTTGATGCTGCATATGCATCCACCTTTTCAACTGTCGAATGAGATAAGTAGCGGCGAAATGAAAGACGTTCATAAAATTTTAAAAGCTCCTCATCGCCGCTTACAGGAATATTCTTTACTACAACATAAAGAATAACCCCAATCCCTAACAAAATCCCAAAATAAGGTATAAAGATATACATTAGAGCTCAAAGCGTGAAAAACGCTTTACTACAATATTCTCACCCAACTTAGAAATGTAGTTTTTGACTACATCCCTTACCTTCATATCCTGATCCTTAATAAAAGGTTGTTCCAAAAGACAAATTTCTTCATATCTTTTGCCAAGCTTCCCCTCAATTATTTTATCAAGCATTTCCTTGGGTTTTTTCTGGTCTGCAAGACTTGCTTCAAAAATGGCTCGCTCCTCCGCCACCACCTCTTCTGGCACCTCGTCTATTGAAACATATCGCGGCCTCATTGCTGCCACCTGCATTCCAAGTTCACGCGCAAGTTCTCCAAACACTTCATTGCGTGCCACAAAGTCCGTTTCACAACGAAGATCGATCAAAACCCCCACCCGATTTCCTGGATGAACATACGCATCAACTCTTCCTGCGCCAGTTGTGCGCTCTGATTTCTTATCCGCTTTGGCTATCCCCTTCTTTCTCAATATTTCAAACGCCTTATCAAAATCTCCTTCCGCCTCTTGTAATGCATTTTTGCACTCCATAAGAGAGACGCCTGTGGCCTCACGAAGTTGTTTTACTAGTTCGTAGTGTTCCATGATAAAAGTTTTGGTGTGTACTAATTTCCTTAAATTATACCAATTAGATACTGTCTTGTGTATTTTCTCCCCCCTTCAACGCTTCAACAAGTTTTGTTAGAACAAATTTAATGCTTGAACGGGCATTGTCATTAGCAACAATAGGATATTCGACAAGCGAAGGATCTGCGTCGCTGTCAACAAGCGCAATAACTGGAATATTTTTAAGACGTGCTTCGTGTATGGCGGTTTCATGAGAATTTACTCCAACCACGACAAGCGCATCCGGAATGCGCGTAAGAGTATCGTAACCACTAAATACACGCTCTGATCGCCCTATTTCTTGGTCAATACGCTGACGTTCCTTCTTCGTATATTTTTCAAATTCTCCAGCCTGCTTCTTCGTTTTTAAATCAATCATGTTACGAATCCTCCCAGATATCATTTTAAAGTTGGTGAGCAGCCCCCCCAACCATCGCTCTGTCACAGAGGGATATCCGGCCCCCTCCGCGATCTCTCTCACAACCGCTTGGGAATGGGGTAATGTACCTACAAAAAGAACTACCGCGTCTTTTGATAACCCTTTCAAAAATGCTATCGCCTTTTCAAGCTGATTTTTTGTCGTCTCGAGATCGATTATTTCAATCCCATTTTTGACTCCTACAATGTAGGGTCTCATTTTGGGGTGAGTTCTTGAAGTGCGGTGTCCATAGTGAACCCCAGCCTTCATCATATCTTGCATCTCACTATCCAAAACCCCCTCCCCCACCTGATGTACTACCGATTGTTGTGTATTTGTTTGACTCATGCTTAATTAAGATTTAGTCGCGGCGGCCACAAAAATAAATCCTATGTTCTTGAGGCATTTAACCCGCAAAATGAATTATCATATAACGGGATAAAGTATAAAACAAAACTCCGGATATTGCAACAAGCACCCTGCGCCAACACACCCCGTCATAAAGTTGCAAAAAAATGGGTTTCGTGTTACCATTCCTTATACCATATGAAAAAAGATCTACATCCACAATATTATCAGGCAAAAGCGACGTGTGCGTGCGGAAACTCTTTTGTCGTGGGTTCGACCAGAGAAGAAATCCATACAGAAATTTGCAGCAAGTGTCATCCATTTTATATTGGAAAAGAGCGCATTCTCGATGTTGCCGGGCAGGTCGAGAAATTCAAAAAGAGAGCCGAAAAGGCAAAAAAGACAAAATAGCACGAAATTTTTCATATTAAAACACGCTTCATGCGTGTTTTAATTTAAGAAGAAATCGCCCCGCTCTCCAGTATTCGAATCTCGAAGAATACGATACTATACAAGTATACAGGTAACTCTAAATTATGTCCCGCAAAGAAGAACTCAAAAAAGAGTATGAAGAATTGAGCAACATGCTGTTGTCGCTTTCGACGCGTCCGGATTCAGAAGAATTTAGAAAAACTTCCAAGTCAATCGCAAAAATCTCAAAACTTCTTACTCTTTTTGAGAAAAAGGAGGAAAAGGAAAAAGAACTAAGCGCGCTCTCTGATCTCCTTTCTCAAGAAAACAATCATGAGCTTATCGAAATGGCAGAACACGAACAGGCTGTTCTAATCAAAGAAATCGGACATCTCAACGAACTTATCGACACAGAAGAACATGGTAAAAAAGAATCGATCGATACGGTGGTTATGGAAATACGAGCTGGGACCGGCGGGGACGAAGCAGCCCTGTTTGCAATGAATCTCTTGCGCATGTATCAACGTTATGCCTTACAAAAAGAGTGGAAATTTACACTCATCGATGAACACCAAACAGATTTAGGAGGAATTAAAGAAGTCACAGCAGAAATAAACGGAGATAACGTGTATGATAAACTCAGGTTTGAATCAGGCGTACACCGGGTACAACGCATCCCCCACACAGAAAAATCAGGCCGCATTCACACCTCTACTGCCTCTGTTGCGATACTCCCTGCTTCTGAAACATCGGATATCACAATAAACCCCAATGATCTTGAAATTACATTTTTTAGATCTTCGGGGCCGGGGGGGCAAAATGTAAACAAAGTAGAAACTGCTGTGCGCATTACTCACAAACCAACTGGACTTGTGGTAAGTTCTCAATCAGAACGCTTCCAAGCAAAAAACAAGGAAAAGGCGATGAAAATTCTCCAAGCAAAACTTCAAGATCTCAAAACACAACAGGAAGCCTCCGAACTATCAAGCGAAAGGAAAAAACAAATTGGCACACAAGACCGTTCTGAAAAAATAAGAACATATAACTTCCCGCAAGACAGAATTACAGACCATCGCATTAATGAGAGTTGGCATCACATTGAAGATATTCTCGAAGGAAATATAGACCCCATCATAGAATCATTTAAAAAACAAGAAGTGTCCGTCAAATAGGCTTAAATACAAAAGGCCCCACATCTAGTGGGGCCTTTTGTACTAAGAATCGAGAATGTCTATGTCCCGCTGGAATGATTGCGCCCGATCTGCGACACGATATCCATACGACCCAACTCGTATATACGATTTCCAATTTCCTCCTGCATAATACTTTGCCGCAGCACACTTCTCTTGGGAAAATACATCCGAATAAATTGCCCTACACGAAGCAAGACCATCCTGTAAATACAACGCAGTCCCAGTAAACGCATCGAGGTTATTAAACGGAGACGCTGGGTTTGCTCCCGTTATTTTTGAGATACGGGCCGCATACATCTCCCAAGTGGTTGGCATAAATTGTGCAGGACCCATTGCACCACCATATACACCATCAACCACAATAGGACACGAAACAGGTGTTTTTTCTGCATCAAGTCCCAAAGATTTCATTAATGCAAGAAAGGCGGGCTTTTGTTTATCACTCATAACACTACCGCTTGGATTATTTCTTGGTTCATTATACGTACATTTTCCCACATTTTTTCCTATTACCCCATTTACAGACGATTCTTGGGTAAGAATGGATAAGATAAACGCTGCACGCACCCCGGTGGCCTTTTCTGCTACTTTTGCTATCTTCACTGCCTCACCAAAAGGAAGCTCTCCACCACCAAGAAGTCTAAAAATCCTGCTTCGTATTTCTGCCGCCTTAACCTTTGTCTCCTCAACTATTTTCTTATATTCAGATTCTTTTCCTTTTGTTACCTTGAGAAGATTATCCTTTTCTGCCTGAGTTTTTTGAATATTTACCCGTTGAGCTGCCTGATATGCACGCAATGCGGCGGCATCCTCTCGTTCAAGGGCAAGATTTTGCTTCTGTTCTGTATATTGATCCTTCAAGTCAATGTATCGCACAAGGGCTCCACGCAAATTTTCTTGAACCAAAATGAGGTTATTCAGATCTCCGAAAAAATCAGAAAGTTGAGGATTTTCAAGAATTATTTCGAAAAAAGACTGGTTTTCTCCCTCATAAATGCTTTGGAGAGCCCGGGCAAGGGCACGTTTTTCAAAACTAA
>CAYLXU010000058.1:0-4520 GCA_964388055.1 uncultured Candidatus Saccharibacteria bacterium
TTATGACGATCCGATCCTCTCTTCAAAATTATTAAGGGAACTCTTTCGATGGTTTTGGGAACACCTTCCCCCTGAACTGGGCGTAAAACCGGTTCTTCATACAGAAAGTCATACATTAAGAGATAGAGACGGTATGTTGCCGGAGAGATGGCAGTCATATCCTTATCAATTTGAAAATAGGTTACAGTCTATTCCATATCTTCAAGATCCTCGTTATTATGAGACTTACATTAAACGGATTTTTGATAGATTGAGTACCTATAAGTGTTCAGTTGCTACCATGCATGTAGTGTGTGCGACGCACGTAAGGAAGAGTATTGAAGAGGCCATGTTTTTTTCCAAGTGGGAGGAAACCCTATATCGAGAGTTTTCGTGTAGGAATACAGAATTTCGCGAAATCGACTAAAGGTATTTGACAAATCCAAAAAAATTTATTATTATTACAACATTGAAGCTGTCGAGTTTTTGAATGTAATGTCCGCCCGAGGGGGCGGACCTTTTGTTAATTAAGTAATTAAAAACATAGATTTCAACATGTTTGATTTAAAAAATTTTTCTTCAGCAATCGAACAAATCGCTGAAGAACGCAGTATACCAAAAGAATCAATCGTAGAGGCCATTGAAGCAGCGGTTGCTACTGCATACCGTAAGGAATATGGAAAGAAAGGGGAACATATAAGGGCAAAACTAGACTTAGATACTGGTGAATTTAATTTTTGGCAAGTAAAGACGGTTCTTGATGAAAGTATGATTAAAACACCTGAAGAGATTGAGGCCGAAGCTGCTGCTGAGGAGACTCAAGAAACTCGATCTCAAGAAATGGAGGAAGATGGGCCCAAAAAGTATGTATTTAGCCCAGAACATCACATTATGCTTGATGAGGCGAAAGATATTAATCCAGATATTGAGGTTGGAGGAGAAATTACCTTCCCTCTTGAGGCGAAAGCAGACTTTGGTAGAATTGCGGCCCAAGCTGCAAAACAAGTTGTTTTACAAAAAATTCGTGAAGCAGAAAAAACAACAGTATTCCAAGAATTTAAACAGAAAGAGGGTACTATAGTGAGTGGTATTGTACAGCGTATGGAGGGGAGAAATGTGTATATAGATCTTGGAAAAACTATCGGGGTGATGTATGCAAATGAAACAATATATGACGAGCGGTATCGTATAGGGGAGCGTAGACGTTTTTACGTCCTTGCTGTCCAGGAGGAATATAAGGGTCCCGCTATTATTCTCTCGCGTGCACATCCACAATTTGTTGTAAAATTATTTGAAATCGAAGTTCCTGAAATTAACGATAAGATTGTTGAGATAAAGGCGATTGCAAGAGAAGCCGGAAGTAGAACAAAAATAGCGGTTACATCGAATGTGGAATCAATCGATCCTATTGGATCCTGTGTGGGACAAAAAGGAACGCGTGTGATGGCAGTAATGAACGAACTCGGAGGTGAGAAAATAGATATCATCGCATGGTCTGATGATCCAGAAAAGTTTATTGTAAACGCATTATCTCCTTCAAAAGTTCAAGATATAGAAATTCTTCCAAAACGTGAGGCGTTGGTACGTGTACTACCGGACCAAATTAGTCTTGCGATTGGAAGGAATGGACAAAACGTGCGTCTTGCGGCAAGACTTACTAATTGGAAGATTGATGTTCGTTCCGTAGATAAACCAGAGGAGACCATCGAAGGAGGTGTTGCAGCAGTTGATGAGGTGAAGGAGTCTCTTGCTGAGGAAGTAGATCAATCATCTGAATAAATTATTATTACGATTAACTTTAAATCTGGAAGTGTCGTTCGAATACTCTAATTTACTTGTGGCATTCGTTGTGCATTCGCAGATTTGAATTATACGCTATGAATATTACATTACCGGATTATAAAAATCTCGCAAAAACGTTCTTTAAGGACAATAAGAAGAATTTAGAAATTCCAGAATCAAAGTTTGAGGATGCAGTACTTTGGTTGCGGCGTTCCCGTGCACAATATATTGCGTTAAATCGTCCCTCTGAGATGGGGGACGTTGTGGATATTGATTTCACTACGTCCATGAACAATGTTCCTTTGGAGGGGGGAAGCGGAAAAAACCACATGTTTATACTTGGCAAAGGAAAATTTGTCCCCGGTTTTGAGGACCGTATTCAGGGGATGCAAGTGGGTGATGAACGAAATTTTTCCGTAACAGTTTCAGAAGACTATTGGCTAGCAGATCTAAGAGGAAAAACTCTCAATTTCCTTGTGAGAATGAACAATGTCCAGAAAGAAGTTCTTCCTGAGCTCAATGATGAATTTGCAAAGTCGCTTGGGACATTTGAGAATCTGGAAGATATTACAAAAAGTATTCGTGCCGGACTCCTTACTGAACAAGATAGTCAGGAGACAAGAAGGTTAAGAGCGGGGCTTTTAGATGTTCTTGTTGCAAACACACCAGGAGAAATCGAAAATGAAGTAATAGACAGAGAATCAGAGAGAATTCTTGAGGAATTCAAGGCATCGCTTGGTCCCAACAACGCAAGTTTTATGAATTATCTTGCGCAGGTGAAGAAAACAGAGGAGGATCTTAAAAAAGAATTACACGGGGAAGCTGAAAAAAACATTAAGGTTGCTCTACTTCTTGGTAGAATTGCAACGGAAGAAAAGATAGACGTTGCAGAAGAAGAAGTGGAGAAAAAAATGAAGGAAATTATCGAGAAAAGTAAGGAAGAACAACCCAAAGAAGAGGATTTGCCGGCGTTAAAGATGTATGTTAAAAACATGCTAGTCGCAGAAAAGACGCTTCAATTTCTAGAATCTACCATCTAAGAGAAAGGTTAAAAACTTTAGATTTTAACTACTAAATTTTGAATTATGAATTTAATTCCAACAGTTATAGAAAAATCAAACTATGGAGAGCGTGCATATGATATTTATTCACGTCTTCTTGAAGAACGAATCATCTTTCTTGGTGGTGCAGTGAACGATGCTGCAGCAAATACCATTATTGCGCAGATGCTTTATCTTGAGCACACCGATCCTAAAAAAGATATTCATTTTTACATTAATTCGCCAGGTGGTGTGGTAACTGCAGGGCTTGCAATCTACGATACTATGCAGGCAATTAAGCCTGATGTCTCAACTATTTGCGTAGGGATCGCAGCTTCAATGGCGGCAGTTCTTTTAGGTGCGGGCAAGAAAGGGAAGCGTTATGCGCTTCCGAACTCAGAAATTCTTCTTCATCAGGTGATGGGGGGTGCAGAGGGGCAAGCGAGCGAGATTGAGATCACAGCCCGTCAGATACTTAAAATAAAAGGACAATTAAACCAGATTCTCGCAAAACATACTGGCCAACCTTTCTCAAAGATTGAGAAAGACACCGACAGAGATTTTTATCTCTCACCAGAGGAAGCAAAGAAATATGGTTTAATAGATGATATTATCAAATCGACCAAGAAGTAGATCTTGTATTTTGCACATGGTATTTGGTATCTTGTATGTGTTACCTAGTTCTATTTTGTGCGACAAAAGTAGGTCTATCTGCTACAGTCTCGCTTAGTGGGACGAATGCGGGATTAGTATAGTGGTAGTACGCGACCTTGCCAAGGTCAAGGCGCCAGTTCGATTCTGGTATCCCGCTCATACTGAAAACATGGCTAAAAAACTCTGACACCATCAGGGTTTTTTAGTTCGAGTAGGGAAAAAATTGGTTCGATTCTAGTTTTTGTTCTAAAATAAACAAAAAAATACACATGCCTACCCCGGAAGGTCCACAACCCAAAAACCCTCTCAGTGAAAAGTATTTTACTGAAACGACAACGAGGGACCGTTCTATAGAATTTATTGATGACAAGCTTAAATTTTTTGGAAAGAGAGCGTACAAAGTTTCAGGTTTGGAGGAAGATAGTCTTCCTGTTCATGGATTTCCAGAGGAGCTTAGTTCTGGTTTAACTGGGTGGATAAGAGGCAAAGCAAAAAACGGTGAAAAGATTTGTATTTTGAATCTTGGAGGTGGCGAGTCTGATCTTGGGAAATTTTTTGAGCGAGAATCTGGTGTGATAATAGAGAGCCTCGATTTGTATCCTAAAAAAGACGATGCTCATACCCTCCAACATGATTTAAATGAGACTCTTCCTTTTAAAGAGGGGACAGCCTCCTTTGTCATATGTTCTTTTGTTCTCCCGTACCTTAAAGACCCCCTTAAAACACTTAATGAAGCAATTAGGGTTAGTAAACCCGGTGGGTATATTCTTTTTAATGGAGCAAGGAGAATTTTTTTGGAGCGTGAAGGTGTATATTTTTTTTCTTCGAATAATCCGGTAGAGGATCCTGATCTCATTTTTTATAACGAGGAGCGTTTTAGTGGCGGGGATTGGGTTCTGATTAGGGTAAATAATCCAAGATATCAATTCAAATTTAGTTTGGACAAGTCAAAGTCAATCACGGTAGCTGATAAAGGTGAAGAAAAGATGATTATTCCAGTCTTTGGGACACAGCGGTTTGAGGCGCGGGATATACGAGGTGCGGCGGTTTTTGTCTACAAATCTT
>CAYLXU010000059.1:0-4397 GCA_964388055.1 uncultured Candidatus Saccharibacteria bacterium
GAAGGGTATACAATTTTAATTCCCAGAATAAATATATATCACACTTCTCAAAAACTAACAAGTGCTAATGCCCTTCAACTGCGTTCGAGGCACTCAAATTTTCCACCCCTTTCAGTCGTGAAAATTTGGTGAGCCAGAGATGGGAATCGGACCCATGACCTCTTTCTTACCAAGAAAGCGTTCTGCCACTGAACTACTCTGGCAAAATTTTTCTCTTTACATGTACATATATGTGCCGCGGGGGTGAATCGAACACCCGACGCCATGCTCTTCCGCATATGTGGACTATATCATCACCCACTTAACATGGGGGTGGGCGCTTTGTGCAAGATTATTGTTGGGACTCACTCGCTAGTCTCTACACCTTCCAAGAAACTGTGTACCCTTCTTGGCTTGGCTCGGGATTGTCGTTAAAAGAGTTCCCCCGAATTCACCCACTGATCGACATCCATTGCTAGATGAAGGCCCGAAGATTCAGGCATGCGCTCTACCACTGAGCTACCGCGGCAAACGTACTGAAAATATACTACATACGGATGATAAAAACAATATATGACCCAGGTCATACTTATAACAACTTCTCTTCAAAGATAATCTTCTCTGTTGGTCTCTTTACTCTAAACTCTAATCTTCCCACATTGAGGCCGTTTGTAGTCTCAACATCAACCCGCCACAAACCAGGCACAATATCCCGCTTAAAGGAATAAATACGATACCCTCCCCCTCTCCCTCCAAAAATAGGGAGCGCAACACGATTTGAGCTTATCCACCTCTTTTGCTCCTCATCATAGTATTGCCAGTGATGGACAATGGAAGTTTCTAAACGCGTAGGGGCAAACACCGCACTAAACACATAGACTGGATCACCTTGGCGTACATGAAGAGTTTTTTGAGGCAAAAAACGTTCATACCACCACCTTTCTTCATCAACGACTTTGTACCCTTGGACGCTTCTCTCTACAAAATGAAAGGCACCCGCCTCTTTAAGCGCGAGTGGAATTGGAGGAATCATGTTGGTGAAATAGAGCAAGTTGATGAAGAGAAAAAGAGCGATAACAACCTTCTTAAGCACCTCCTTACTTTCCGCATAGCGCACTGGAACAAATATCGAAAATCCGCGAAACAAAAACGCTATCACTACAAGACTCACTAGACCACTTAAGAGAAAAACCCATGACCCCATTACTCCTAGAAGAGTAGGTACGGAAAAAATAAAAAAAGAAAAAAGAGCAACAAAATAAATACCAACCTGAAACACAAGTCGAAGATAATAAGCTCTAAACAACTCGTTTCCTATTAAAAGAAAAACGAGAATAAGCACAAAAGGCCAACTTGCTGCAAGAGAGGCACTTCTTGAGTAAAAAACGACAAATGCGCTAAACAAGCCACCAAAGGCATACTGAATTACTGTGGGAAGAAAGGTGTGAATCTTTCTTAAAAACGACCTCAACTCACCACCCCCCCTCTCTTCAAATACATTTAGAAGAATAATGCTTACCCCAGACAAAAACAGATAAAAAAGAATCACGAGATTGTCAAAAAGAAGATCCACTCTTCTTAGCGTTAAATTGTCTACGATAAACCCAACAAGCAACGCAAAAGAGGAAATTCTACGCTCGTGCAATTCATAAAACCGTGTAAACCGTGTAATGAAAATCATATGTACAGAAACATTTTATACCACATCCTTAACATATGTACAGTTTATCATAAACCAACATCTCAATTATACAAAAGATTACTCCCCCAAGACGTGATCTGGTTGGGTTTACTTCATACACAATTTACGGTAGATATAAAATAGTAGTCTTTGACAAAAAGGAGAAGTCGATGTGAAAAATAGAAATGTGGGAATTATTTTACCTAGTGGCGGTTGCAAATGCGCCTTTCAGGCGGGCGCATTAAAAGCGGTAGAAGAAACCATCCCACCAGAAAATATTCGTTATCTGCAAGGAGTATCGGGTGGCATCCTCAACGCCTCAAAATTCATTTCTGAAGATTTTAAAGCAAATAACCTGATACAAGTATGGGAAGAGGTTGAACGTATGGGCGTAAAGCGCCTTTTTGACCTCTTTACGGTTATCTTGAACCAAATAGGCCAGAATCAACCAAATGTGCAGGTTGAAGAACTGCTCAAAAAGCTTGATACGGAAAAAATACTCCGATCACACACACGTCTCGATATTATAGTACGCAACCTCGAGACAAACACGGCGGAATTATTCTCTTCAAAAGACGTTGATGTGCAAAGCGGTAAGATTTCGCTTACCAAACTAATTCTTGCCTCGGCAAGCATACCAGGAATGATGCCTCCAGTCCGTATCGCAAAGAGGTTTGGAGACGGGCGCACCCCAATAGACTACTGCGATGGTTTTGTATGGCTTCCAGAAGCACTTAAAAAAATTGGAAGAGAACTCGACCTTATTCTTATAATAGATCCGGAACATCAAGTAGACCCATTTTCCAAAGAATTAAAACCATTTTGGGTGCCTGCGGGAAGTTGGAAATCTTTTGGTGGATCTAACTACATCTACTTTGATAATCTGAGAAAAAGCATGCAACTACTTGAACTCATTGCAGATAAAACAAAGATTAAAGTAGTAAAGCCAACAAGAAGTTTTCAAAACTTAAGCGTGATATCATTCTCCAAAGGAGAAATCTCTGAGGCAATTCAACATGGTTACGCACTCACACTTCAAGTCCTCAAAAAACTATAAACAAAAACGCTCCGATATGTATCGGAGCGTTTTTTCTTTTTACACATCAAAAGGACAGTCTCTCCATCTCATATCGATATACACCTCGCAATATCCGTTTTGTGTTAAAAATGAATTCTTTTGTGTGTGGAACTGCGAGTCCTATTGCTTTATAGTCGTCATTATACACATTCTCCCGATCAAGCCACCCCCGTGAAGACTGTACCATTAAAGAAAGATTAATTAGAACAAAAATTGCAATAATGGCCACCGCCACACTGCGCGCAATGCGCCCCCTAACCATCGAACCTAATGTGCCAAGCCCTATCGCAAAAATAACAGAGTAATCGAGCATTCTACGCGCACCAAATGAACCACCTCCACCCCCCCACCAATCTGATATAGCGGAATTCACATATATTTCTGCAAAAAGAAAAACAAGCAACGAAATACCAAGTATCGTGTTTCTGCGCGCAAACACTATCAATCCAGCTAGAGAAAAAAGATAAAGCGGTGTCCATGCAAACATGCCATGGGATGATGAAAAAAGAAATGGAACTATCTGAGGATTTAAAAGATTTGACGCATGCGTGTTGCTTGGCGGCTTCACCACGTAGTGTCCGTACAACATCTTCCATGAGATAAGCTGTGGGAGCATCACCAAAAAGAGGGAAAGCAAAAATATCCCTATGCAGCCAATAAGCACCCGGCGTGATTCCTTTTTATAAAGATCAAAAAATGCTGGTATCAAAATAATTATAAGAAGTATGCTCTGCCAACGTATAAGAAAATTCACTCCAAGAAACATCCCTAAAATAGCATATTTCTTCAAGGAAGTATCCCTCGGAAACCACACGAGAAAATAGGATACAAACAGTGTGACAAACACAAACCCCAAAAGATGAGACCACAATGGCATATACACGAAACTATGAACAAGTGGGGTTCCAAACAAAATTCCGACAATGGCCAAGGCGTACACAAAAAACGATGAGAAAAAATGACGTAATGCCATCATAAGAAAGAAAAGTCCCACAAAACCATATATTATGTTCCCGACCCCCAAAAACCATGCATGTTCGATGGAAAATCCTGGAAGACCAACATCTCTGAAACCGGTAAACCAAAACCATGCTCTCGCTATCAAAAGAAACGGTGTTTCAAAAATACTCACCCCAATAGGAAAGGGGTTCCCATAATACCCCGTCTCTGTGGGTTTGTAATAAAAAGTATTAAAAGCGTTTTCTGAAGCATTAAATTTCTCCTTATAAAATAGGTTTTCGTTTTGAAAATAAATATCTCCGTCGAAATACAACGAACGGAGATATTTATAATAGTTATAACCATCTGATTCAAGTACCCAATATGGATCAAGCACTGCAATCATCCCAACAACGATCATAACCAAACCCAAAAGCAGAATAATAGGCGCCGAAAAGAGTTTCGAAACAATTTTTGACCAAAAATCCTTAGAAATACTCATCGCAAAATAGTGAACCCTTCACTTCAATATACAAAATACAAGTTGCGATAAGCAACTTGTATTCTTGATGAGGAATATACTCACCATTTGTGGGTGGTGAGGGATTCGAACCCCCGCAGGCCGAAGCCGCGTGGTCTACAGCCACGTGCAATTGACCGCTCTGCCAACCACCCGTAAAATAAAAATCAAAATATAAATCTCAAAATCTAAAATTAAGG
>CAYLXU010000060.1:0-4313 GCA_964388055.1 uncultured Candidatus Saccharibacteria bacterium
TATCGCTAATGCCGACCGTAATGAGAACAACGACGAGGTGTGCTGAAGCAAGAAGAGCAGCGCCCCACGTAAACGCATTGGCAAGCAGAAAAACACCAATTGCAATATCTAAAACTGCCGTCCCGATCATTACCTGCAAAAGCGAGACAGGAAGCAATTCGGCCGCCCAGGGCTGAATGTAACTTCCCCAACTTTCTGGATCCTGAAAAATCAAAAACCCAATCCACAAAAATGTGATTCCAAGTCCAATGCGTAAGATATGAAATGAGAGAGGTCTCATACTATAATTCAACAACATGATCCTCAACCTCATTTCCCCCGTGTTCTAATTCAGTAAGCCTGTGATCGTTCACATATAGATATACAAAACCAACAAGCATGGGAATCAAATATCCTAATAACTTTTCTCTATCTTCTCCAAAAATAAAAATGTCGGCAACATGCCACACCCCCCTCCAAATCAAAATCAAAGCAATAACGGTCACTATTAAATCCAGGTTTGAATGTCGTTTTATAACTCTTCGATGTATTTTGTGCATATACGCTATACGTATGGATGGTGTATGTCTCTATTATACTAAATAAAAAAGACCGGTGCATCTTGACACAGAAAAGAGTGTCCTGCCCTTCTTTTTAGTTAAGTAGTGTAATTACGTAATTAAGATACCCCGCAAAACCTACCCAAAGAACATATGGCACCAAAAGCCATCCCGCAGGAAACGAAATGCGAAAGAAAAGTATCATTGTCCAACATATCACTACCCAAAGTATGATAAGTTCGAAAAATGCCAAACCAGGATTCTGCAACCCAAAAAAGATGGCCGACCAAAGGATGTTGAGCAGAAGCTGTACCCCAAACAAAGCAAGCGCCCTTTTTACATCCTGACGCGCGATACCACAAGACCACACCAAAAATGCCGCAACGCCCATCAAGAAGAATAAGATCGACCACACCGGCGCGAATATCCACGCTGGCGGAGTAAGCGCTGATTTCATAAGTCCCTCATACCACGTAGATATCGACGGAGCAGTAAACAACGCCCCCAAGAATCCTGTAAATTCGGAAATAAGGACTGCAATACATAATGCCAAAACATGTTTGAGATTCATGAAAAATGTCGTTTTATTTTATTATACAAAAAATCAAATAAAAAAACCGAGACTGTCTCGGCTTATAAAAAATAATTTATTCACTATCAAGAAGGCCTTGTCTACAACGCTCTCGATGCTCACGCAGAAGAGCAAGAACAAATTCAAAGGGTCTATCAAACTCGGGATGTTCCCAAAGAGCTTTTGCCGCCTCTCGTTCAAGATCTGCGTCGCTTGCAGATGCAACGTGATTCCGCAACGCAACCTTCGCCCGCACACACGCTTCTTCATTTCCGACACGCTCAAGTTCATCACACGTTCTCGCCAGTGTCGCACGGGTTGTTGAAAACTCAGTATTCTCAAAGGCCAACGAACGCAACTCCTCGGACGTATAGGAAACCTTTCCTTCTTTTTCCATCCTCTTTCTCTCCCCTTGCACCACACAATACTCCTCCTCAAGTGCGCAAAGGGAACCTTTGAACACGTATCCCTGATCAGTAACAGAGGAGATGTTACTTCCACGAAGTTCTATGCCATACTCCGTCTCTACTTCTTCGGTCCAAAGATTTCCAAGAAATTTCCCCTGCTTTAACTTCCCGCACCGGGGACAAATTCCTCCTTCAAATATCGCCGCACATTCTTCAAAACACCAATTTTGCGGAACACAATGAATCCCCGCCAAGCACCTTAAAGCATCAGAAATCTCTTTAAGCGTAAAACCTTTTCGAAGCATGTCATACCTCCAGAAATCCTACAACGTGCTGAAACCAAAATAACACAAAAAAGGCGTGATGTCTATGAAAAAGCGACCCCTTACTTTAAAAAAAACAAAAACCCCACACTGGAGGCTTATCCCATTATACCCATTTACCTCTGCGAACCTTCTACCGCTTCTGGAACAGGAACCCACTGAACACCAAGAATATCTACAACTTTTTCAAAATTTTTTATATCCTCAAAGAGGTCCCTCGGAATTGGTTGAGGAAACTCGAGGACAATTTTTTCGCCAGTCTCTTCATCATCGCCCTTAAGAAGTGCGATGGTTGTAATTTGTCTCTCTGGGGACATACTCAACTCAAGAACATGGATATCCTGTCCAAAGAAAAAGCTTTCCACGTTTCCATTTCCCACAACAGGATTATGCCCAGGATGCGTATCTACGTACTCACGCACAAAGCGCATAACAGCAAACGTAATCTCTTTAAGTCTCTGCTCCAACCGTTCTCTAAACAATTCGTTCATGGCATCTCGGTCCAGATCCTTTTGTGCGACATCAAACACAGGATCAATCCTCAAAACCCTTGCAACAAACATGCTCCTCTTGAAAATCCACCCAATATAAAGCAAAACTCCTATCAACACAAAAAGAATCAATGGAATAACTGTCTCGCTATTCACAACAACACCTCTTTCACAGAACTAGAAATATAATATCACATATTTATATGAGAGTCAAAACCTAATTTTAAAACAAAAAAAACTCCACGTTGTGGAGCCTTCTTTTTTACGGTTTAAACGGTAAGCGGGGAGGAGGAATCCGCCGCCGCGTCGTCAAGCGCCTGCTTAATGTTCTCAGGAAGCTTATCGAACTCTTCCTCTTTCTCCTCGGTGGTCTCTCCCACTCCGCTCGTGATGGTAAGCGTCGAAGTCTTCATGCGGAATCCGCCACCCTCACGCTCACGAAGCTCGATCACCGCAACCGCGGCAGCCCCGTGATCAGGAGCCACGTTGATGGCCTTGATCGTAATCACACCATCCTCAGACGTGGTATAGCTTGTGGCACCAACCACAATACCAGCCCCACAACTGCAAAGACTCGCACCAACATTCGCACTCTTTACGTTCTGCATCGGTTCTTCCTCCTCGTTTTTTTCAAAACCCAGTTTCCCAGGTCTAAGAAAAGGTAACATATCTATAAAAATATGTCAACATTTACAACGTACACACAAAATTGTCTCCTAAAGATTCACCGCTACAAAACGTAAACGTTTTTTATCTTTAATGTTTTAATCATGTTCAAAAAAGAGGCCCCAACAGAACCCCTTTATCTCTATTAAAACTACCTGATAACTGGTGTAGGTATTAAAGTTTGTACTTCATTAATCACAGCCGAAGTAAAAAGAACTTCATCCCCAACTTTTAGGTGAGAAAATGCTTTCCATGTGTAAGAATTCTGGAGTTCCTCGTGAGACGTTCGCACCACCTTAATAAGCAATTTTGCCTTGTCCTGATTTTTTGCGTGAAAAAGAAACAACTTGTAACCTCCATACAGCGAAAAGAATCCAACTCCACGTCCTTGGGTCTCTTCAAGAACCCACAGACCCTTGTCAGCAATCAAGCGAGAAACATTCACATCCTTCCCGCTACCTTTCTCATCTTCCGCAAACAAACCTGATGCTGCAACAATCATATCCTGCGCCATCAAACAATTCACTTCTGGATTTGCAAGACCAAGAGACCTTTCGCAGTTATATACAAACTGAAAATACAAAATCGCAATAAGGGCACATACCAAAAATCCCAAAAGTTTCAATCTCCGCCCCTGCTGCACAACAACCAACTCCCTCTCTCCAAGATCCTTCATACACAAGGCCCCTTTCGATGAGCTAAAAATAATGTAACACAAATTATATTATTTGTCCAGGAATACCAAACACTCACCAGCTTAAGGAAAAAGGATAAAATGTATCTACCATGAACCACCAGATGCGGTCATAAAAGGCTCCAACGGAACCCCTAAAGGCACTGGATGAAACCTTGCCCACAACATCTCAAAATCAGTTATACCCAAACGCGTTGCGGTACTCCTCGGTTTCTTGAAGAAACTTCAATTTCGAATAAAGGGCGTGCGCCTTGAGACGAGGGTGTTTTTCTTGCAGTACTTCCATACTAAATGCATATTCCACTGCATCTAATACACCCTTTCCAGCCGCACGCGCCAACTCGCCTCTATCTCCCTTGAGTCGATCAAGAAATGCGAGCAAATCAACACGGCTCTCTACTCCACGGTGCGAAAAGTACTCAACTGCTGCAGCATAAAAATCTTCTTTAGAAATATAATTTCTTGCATACATGTCCTCCAAAATTTCAAACGCAGGCGTATTGTGAAATTCTCCAACACCTCCATTCTGCGGCTCATAACTAATCGCGTGCAGAACATCGGGAGACTCAACCACAAACACAGTATTATATTTGTGAAGACGAAATACGCTCGTAGACGTAGT
>CAYLXU010000061.1:0-4313 GCA_964388055.1 uncultured Candidatus Saccharibacteria bacterium
TATCGATCA
This sequence comes from uncultured Candidatus Saccharibacteria bacterium, assembly GCA_964388055.1. GTDB lineage: Bacteria > Patescibacteriota > Minisyncoccia > UBA6257 > JACRHW01 > CAYLXU01. The sequence continues at coordinate 10 of CAYLXU010000061.1, forward strand.
ACTTGTTAATGAGACTCAATCTGGGGTTTGGAAGGTGGTTGGTCTTGCTGATCTTTCCGATCCAATAAAGAGCGAGCTCTTTTCGAAAGAGATTGAATCAGGAGAAAATGATATTCTTGGGCAGATAATGAGTGAGTTTGGGTTTGCTGAGGATGAAGAAAAAGTTTCTCTCTTTTTGGCTCTTGTTACTACTTGTTGTCTTGGAGACGAGCGTCTCATTGAGCCAATGTTTTCTCGTGCTGCGGAAATAATACCAGAAGAGGTTCTTATCTCCGCTATACGACGTTTGGATGAACTCAAGAATCCATTGCCCCCATTTTCTTCTTTGAGTCCATGCTTTTCTGATCCTAAAACTGAGGGATAGTGTATGGTGCCGAGTAAGCCTCGGCCTTTTTGTTTCCCGTATCAACCAATTTGCTGTACAAATAGCACAAAGTGTGCTATTTTATTTTTGGTTCATTGAGAACCCATCTCAGACAACGGTAGGTTCGATGCTGATCGGACGGGACCGAAGGAGGACAAATATGAGTAGAACCGTCTGTGTGTACCCTCAAGTTGGCGCGTTTGTGGAGGCAGAAAATGCTTTTCTTGGGCCAAATCGTGAGTGGCAATGGAAACCAGGTGATAAAAAGCAGGAAGATTTTGCGAGACGTCTTGAGAGCTGCCGTGGCGAGGTTTCACGTATTCCTGAGCTTTCAGGGATAGCCTCACGCAGTCATGAGGTAATCAATCAATTTCTTGCGTCAAAGAAATTCGACATTCGACTTGATCCATTTCCTCCTGCCAATTCCGAGGCAAAGCCATGGGGTGCGGCGAGTGTCCTTGATGTGATGGTTGAGTGGATCACCGAGGGTACGCAAAGGCCGATTTGGAGTGATGATCGATCTGCTCGGTTTGAGGGGGTTGAGCTGAAGGACGGCGTTCGGATTTTTGTGACTCCGGGTCGGGAAGAACCAATCGTCCGGGTGACCACGAAGTCTGGTGATGTGGTGTATATGTCTATGTGCGATTCTGGTGAACCAAATATGGATACTCTTTTAGACACGGTTGGAGAATGGTCTCGCAATCTAGTTCCTCATTATGGATATCGTGGTGTGGTGTTTCCGATGATTGACCTCGATGAACGGCCAGATATTTCTTGGCTTGTAGGTTTGCGCACGTATGACAACGAGGGTTTTCTAAATGAGGTAACACAAGCGCTTCAGCAGACAAAGTTTAAGATGAACGAAAAAGGTGCCCGTGTGAAGAGTGCGGTTGCAATTGGTGGTATGAGGACAACGAGTATGCCCATGCCGGAACCGCCCCCGTATGTAATTAACAAACGCTTCATGCTTTGGGTTGTGCGAGAGGGGCTTACGATGCCGTTATTTGTTGCAGACTTGACGGAGGAGAACTTTAAGAATCCAGGATCGCTTGAGAATATGTAGTTAGTATATGTACACCGCCAATCGGCGGTTTTTTGTTTAACCCATTTATATTGATGAAAACAACTTTTCGTGTTATTGTATCTATGGCTCTTAGAAAGGGGTTGTAAGATGGGTGTTGGAGTTGGTACGATACGATCTGAAATTTTTTGTTTAAGCGATAAGGGTATTATTCTTACTGCGAGAAAAGCTTTCAAGGAGTGTGACATAGAGACCCTTGCAAGTCTTTTGAAAGTATTGACAGTTCGTTTTTTTCGCTTTGCGACGAATAGGCTCGTGAGCGATTCATGGAGCGAGGTAAAGAAGGCTATTAAATACCAAGGGCTTGCAAAGAAGATGCGAGATTTTGATGAGCTCATAATGACCATCACAGAATCTCAGGAAGCGCGGGATGCGCGGGGTGCGTATAGAGACATGGTCATTCGATTCGAACAACTCGGATCGATTATGAGTGGGTTTGAAGGTACTGTGTCAGAACTTGCAAAGTTTGCTGTCACGATCTCTCTTCCAGGAGTGAAACGTGCGCTTCACAACCTGAAACGTGAAGATGGTCTGGTTTCTTTGAGAACATTCTTGAGGTGGTTAGGGAAGAGTGCCAACGAGATGGTTTTGCAAGATATGGAAGATTTAGCTCTTATTTGTCGTATGGATGGTATCGTGTGGAAAGAGGTGAATGGAAAAAAGAAGAGAATGGTACGGGTGATGTCTGGTGCCAGGTTGCGTTCTTTGAATCTCTAAAAAAATATCTAATCAAGACTTTGTTTTGAAGGGCCCCACAGTGGTGGGGTCTTTAATTTTTCTACACACTTTTCCACAATTGATTTGTATATACACATTTAAGTACAATGTGTATATATGAACACCAACAAAAATATTACAAAACAACAAAAAAGAGTATTAGATTTTATCATGCAGCACATTAAAAAGCATGATGTTTCTCCTACAATAGAAGAAATACAAAAAGGGCTTAAACTTTCTTCATCAAGATCTGTGACACAATATCTTGAGGCGCTTACACGGAGGGGTTTTATTTATCGTGAACGATATAAAAGTAGGGGTATTACACTCGCGTACGAAACGCGCAGAGGTGAGACAGTAACTCTTCCTGTATTTGCTTCGGCGGGGTGTGGAAGCCCAACCGTGATCGCGCAAAGAACATTCGATGAATTTATTGAGGTCGCCTCAGGCCTTCTTAAGGGAAAGAAGCAAGAAAATGTATATGTTATGAAAGCGATTGGCAATTCGATGAACGAAGCCGGTATTCAGGATGGGGATTATGTGCTTGTCGAGCGTATTGAGGATCGCGAGTTTGAGGTTGGAGATGTGGTGGTGGCAATTATTGATGATAGCGCCGTTATTAAAAAATATCTTAGGTCGGATGATCTTATTATTTTAAAACCAGTGTCTTCTGATCCGTCACACCGTTCTATTATTTTGGGGGATGACGGCGCGTATAAGATATTTGGAAAAGTTTTAAGAGCAATTCGTATCATGGAGTCTAATGATTTTACATATGCTCCTGCCGTGTAGTTTGTGGACGACAACGTTTATTCTTTTGACTCACTATAGAAATTGTGGTAAAGCTAATTCGGATAAGAGCTTGGTAAAAACCAAGCAAAGATAAGGAACCTTGAAAAGGAGGAGACAACATATGCCCTGTGATATCGGTTACAGGAATATTGCCAAGGTCGCCATACCAGTACCCAAAAAAATAACGAAAAAGTTTAAAGCAACTGCCCGTGCACCAGAGGTTGACCGGGATCTTCTCAATAAGATTGGAGAGAAGGATCCTGCGTTTTTGGAATGGATGAGCGAGTTGGATGTGCTTCCTCTGTTCGAGGAGGCCTTGCGGCGCGCACAGCAGGGAACAAATAGTGTCGGAAAACTGAAGTTGAGCGTTTCTGGAGACGGAACATTGTCTATGGATGGAGAATATGATGATAAGGGAGGAAAAAGGGGGTTGGAATTGCTTGCGCAAGAGATCTCAGAACAGTTTCAAATGGAGATCCTTCGTATTGTTGCGGAGCTTTTAGATTATGAAGTGGTATTGCGTAAAGAGCGCGGAGACAAGGGAGATGTATATACTCTCGAAGGTGAGAAAAGACAAGGGCAAGTAAGTAGATATCTCTGTATTACGAAGGATGATGCGGGTTCAGGTGATTTGCGCTTTGAGCATTTCGCCTCCAAGCAAGAATTACAAGAAGAATATGTAAAGTTTCTTGGTCTCGCTCAACGATTAGGAACAAAGCTTGTGATAAGTGAACCGCGGGAGGCGGGTACCCCTATTGCACCAGGTGTGGTGCACAATGATTTCTTGAGAGGAAGGTGATTTCTTTGGCGACCAGAACAAAGAAGCGGGTAGAGAAAGAAGTTGTTTTGCCGAGATGGTTTACCGATGATGTGGTATTGCCATACAAGGCAGGAATAGGACACATTTTTCTTCTTCATGGGGATATCAACGGGCTTGTGGTAAATCAAGATAGGGAAAGCGAGGAGGATAGTTCTCACATTCCTGTGAGAAGATTTCTTGAGAAGGCGCTTGATGGGCGCGACATGGTAATTTTATATAACCTCGCGTCGGGTATTAAGTTTTTGGATTCAGACATGGAGGCGGAGTTTAGGAGGGTTACGGGCATCGATAAGGGCGATAGTTCTTCGGCAGATCCTATTGCAGCTGCAAAGGCGGGTCTTGCCGCGAAACGTGGTATTCCAAGGGATCCAGATACATGTCTTGCACTTATAGAAAAGGTTGCAAAGAGCATCAACGGAGTTGGTGTTATTATTAATTCGACCCACTTTATTGCGCCTGCATCGACCGGGGGAGGTATTCTTCTTCCCAATGAACGTGTAAATGTAGAGCGGATTAAAAATTGGGGCCAA
>CAYLXU010000062.1:0-4308 GCA_964388055.1 uncultured Candidatus Saccharibacteria bacterium
AGAGGGTTTCCGCATCCAATAGTCCCTGATGGTATGAAAAATGCGACAAAAAACGTTCAACATCATCCTTGGAGTATACTTGTTTGGTGTGAGGAATAAGCGCCCCCCGAAGGTGTGCCCTGAAACCCTCATCGCCCAACTCTCGACGCGCAACGCCCACTATAGTAAACAACTCAGGGAGTTTCCCTTTTTTAAAAAGATGAAAAAGTGCCGGAGCAATCTTTCTTGCCATAAGATCACCTGTTGCGCCAAACACTACAAAAATAGTCGGAGTATTCATTTTTATCTTGTTCGCACCAATTGTACCACCCAACACTCACTTCTACAAAGACACAAAAAAAAGAAAAAAGGAACTGGTCTTCTTCCATTCATGCGCTATACTAGCATCCGAATATAAGATCAGCCCAAGACACATTAAAAACTATGAAAAAATACCTCATCAATACGGTTCTTATCTCTATTACCCTCCTCATCATGAGTTCGGGAGCGGCTTACGGATAACCTAAAAACAGCTTAGAAAACTATGAACCTCCCCGGGTTTACGTCCTGGGCATCTCTGCATCCCCAAACGCTAGCAAAGATACGGGGTTGCATAGTTCTTTAATTGTATTGAAAAAACGGATATGGTCTGCTATGATGCTTTCTAGTTCAAAAGTGCTGAAAAAAAGAAGAGAGAGGTGGTGTATCTTGAAAAATAACCTTTTGCGCCAACTTGGAAATGTTACAAGCGCAATGCTTATGCGAGTATTTGTGGTGATCACGGTACTCCTTGTCATTGTGGAACTTCCTGTCTATCTGCTCGTGCTCGGACTGATTGTTCTGCTTCTTGTGCTTCAGGTTGTATTTCCGAGATACTTCAATGTAGACGATCTCAACTCTTAACACAAAACCACTCCCATCGGAGTGGATTTTTTATATCACAATAGTGACGTACAAATTTGTAAAAGAGGGGTGAAGCTATATCTCGAACCCTTGCTTTGCTCTAATCTTGTAGAGCCCCTCCAGGAAGTCAGCCCCTGCATACCCCGCAACGACAGCAAAACGCCAATCGATCCCCGCAAGTGCGCCCGCAATACCACCCACCAATGCCGCGACCACAAGAGAAAACAAAAGATACCATGTGCGAACCTTTTTCTCTTTTTGATTTTTTTCATAATACTTCGAAATTCCCACAAGGGCACGCACCACACCCCCAAGAATTCCGAAAAGGATAAAATATGTTATCGTATTCATATTTTTATTACCATTATACTACATCAAAAGAGAAAACCTCACTATGTTATGTAGTTAAAAAACCTTTGTACAGCAAAACCTTTCTTGTTATGTTAGAGATGTTTTCCAGCACATTTCGAAACGCCTGATCTGTCGTTCAATATATACAGCGTGAGGATCTGCGACCGCGCGCCCCCTCTCCACCATTGCCATCGCCTCATCTGCGCTGTGCCCCATACCAATAAGAATGGAAGATGCCATAGCAACAGATCTGTGTACTCCAGCCGCACAATGTGTCAGTATCTTCTCTCCCGCTTTTATTTTAGGAAGTGCCACGCGAACACCGTGGGTAAGCATAAACACAGGAATAGGAATGAGTGGGTTATCAAATGTTCTTAAACGGACCGAATCTATTGGCATCGAAAAAGACTGCCGCAAAAACGGATGTGCAAAACGCATGTTGATCACAAGCCCAATCCCCATGTCTTTAAAGATATCATAGTCTCTATCCTGAGGCTGTGACCCCACGTAAAGATAGTCTGTAATTTGTGATATATCCATAATGAAAATTTAAACTGTAAAAATCAAAATGTAAAATTAGGGTGTGAAAATTGATACAACGTGTCAATTTTCACATTTCCATAATTTTTCATTTTTAGATTTTATTTTTGAAATTTAAAAGACGGGTCTTCCCCCGTCTTTTTGTTATATGTGCATGCCAGCTTCCCAAAGTGCCTCTCTCATTCTTGTGGCCGAAACACACTCGCCGTCTTTCTCCAAAATCTTTCCCAATCTATCGGAAGGAGATCCGTGTCGTAGCATTGAGGCAAGAAAACGTGTATCAAGAGCCTCTTCGATTCCAAGTCGTCGCAACCCGTGCCTTGCATTCTGTATCTCTCGCTTAATACCAACAGCGAAGGGTAATTTTTCAGGGGTTCCATTATTCGAAACAAACCACATAGGCCTATGCGCCCCATACACCATTGCAGAGAATCGATTTTCCCGCACGAGCTCAATAGGCAACAAAACCTCGTTTCTCACCTGTGCATCCATAAGTCTTCCTATGTAAAGCAGCGTAAGGACAAGCTCTTCTCGCACTGACGGTTGAGTGGGGAGCAAACGCAATTCCACAACACAGGAATCACCAATAAATTTGATACGCGCATCAAGCCACGTCATGCCAATAGCAATCTGAAGTGCCGCATCTGTATTATGAAGAATAAATGGAAACTGTCCCGCACGCACCAGGTAATCACCGATGTCTATAAAATAACGCTCAGGAAGTCCCACGCGAAGCATGTGACCCGCACCAATCTCCTCGGGTGTACGAATATCAAAACTCTTCTCCCAAGAAAGCACACGAAGATCTTGCAAACGCGTATCATGACTCTTTTCCCAAGCAACCATACGCATATCTTGTAGATGTGAATCGATACAATTAAGAAACCGCGCATTGCCCGCAAGAGCGAGAAGGTATGGCGCAATCATGAGAGACCTATTCATTTTATCTACCGCATCGCTACACGATCTTGCCTCAATGTTTGCTTGAAACGATTGAAACAAAGACACAATGGCGGCATCCCCTATATCAATCCGAGTAGCTCCAAGCCCAATCAAGGTATCGACATCTTTACCACGATTCCGATTGTAAAAATCAGGAACTTGTCTGTATTTCGGCTTATTCGTCCTCGGAGTATCTTTGATTGGTAAAAACGGATTCGCACCAACACGCAAAACTCCACACCGTCTCGCATGAGCACTCTTACACAAAGACGCAAAGATGTGTCTGTAGAGCGTATCAAGCCTTTTCACGCCATGAGGAGAAAGAATATCAATGGGTGGTGTTCTAATCTCAATCTGAGCAACACCAAGTTCAACGTCTGCTGCTTCCCCGATGTCTTTTATGATTTCATCGCGAACACCTTCCACTGCCTCAACACCTACATGCTCAGCATCTAAGGCAAGTTCTGACTCAAACCCCACAAGTTGCGTATCTCCCCTTTTTACGAACCTCTCTTCGTTGCTCACAATCTCCCTTGCCTTCTCAAAAAAGGCCTCTCTCATTTCCTGCTCTTCATGCGCATTAGACATACAAACCCCCTCCTTTCAGGATTTTTTGTATGCGCGAAACCCATAGAACGATCTCATCAACATGGTCTGTCACACCAAACATTCGGAGCTCAATAGTACCGTGAACGCTAATTCGCATAAGGTGCCAGCAATTCTTTGGATTTTCTGCAAAACCCTGCTCCTGCGCAACAGAAAAGAAATGCTTCAAGCTGCGATACCGTATGGGCTTCCACTGTGTAGCCATCTCCTTATACAGACGCAACCGCTCACCCCTTGAATGGTCTCCCACATCACACAATTCCTCAAAATATGGCAAAAGCATATTATGTGCCACAATCGCTCGATTTATATTTGAAACTCCAATATGAATATGCGTACCTGTTACACGACACGCGGCACGAAGACGATCCTCAGAGATAACACCAGCAATCGCAAGGTACCGTGGCTCGGGATAAACAACAAGAGGCATGTCGGAATTACCAACTTCCCTGTTTATAAGTGAGAACCCTAACTCTCGTGCACATCTCCAGGCATTGTTGGTATTCTCAAGTAACTCAAGTTTGATAGCACTCATATCTCTTTTGGGAGTTGTCCTACTTTCTACCTGGCATGCAGACAACTCATATGTCCACCTTGGGTCACGTATACGATCCAAGAAATCTGGAGAACGAGGAATCTCTCTTCCATGCCCGTCTACCAAAAAATGTTCTCTCTCAATACCCACATATCCAAAGTAATCATCTCGAAAATGAAATTTCTTCAGAAACGTGCTAAAAGACTCGTTCATCCCACTCCCTCCCTTCCTGTTTTGTTTTCAATGTACATACCCAGAAGAAGTACCCTTCGATGTTACTTAGGGTTATTTTCACCTCAGTGAAAATAAAACACCTCTTCCGGGGAAGAGGTTGTTGTGGTGCAAATTATATGCCTACATTTTATACAACAAAAGTCCCCTTCCCCGAGAGAAGTCTAAACCCAAACCAATATGTAAAATATGCCTTTTGTTGGTCCATAATAAGTGTTTTA
>CAYLXU010000063.1:0-4198 GCA_964388055.1 uncultured Candidatus Saccharibacteria bacterium
TTTTCAACTGTTTTTGGTCTTTCTTCTCGCTTTTGGGTAGAGGCTATTTTTTGATACATATAGAGTCGTGGGTTCCATATGTATTTTATTGCTGCAAGAGCTACCACAGAAAAAGGTCTCCCTTGGATTCTGATAAATCCAAATGCGCCTCCTATCCCCAAAACAATAGCACTTATTATAAGCCATGGCGTGGTTTCAAAAAAGGGATACAGTAGTGCACAAAAAGCCCCCGCGGCCACGAGAAAAAAGAATTGTTTTATCGTGAGGAAGGGGGTAATTTTGTCCTCTACGTCAATAAATTGTGGGACCATGGCCTGCATAATAAAAATTAAAACTCAAAAATCAAAATGCAAAATTTTGGTATCCCTTTGGGATAATTTTAGAATTTTTTATCATTGTTTTAAGTTTAACATATTTCCCTGCTGTGTTGGGCCCGCGGAGCCGGTCTTGTGATATTCTTCAAGGTCCATAACATTGTGTGATTCGGTGGGAAGCATTGCGTTGTGCTCTTGAGGTGTTTGGTGGAAGGTGTCTTTTGATGCTGATTGACTATTAACGGGTTCACGAGGTGACGAGTTAACGGGTTGTGACGATGTGGGGTTTAAGGTTTGGTTCTTGAGGTTTGGTTCTTGAGATTTGTCGTTTGATATTTGGCTCACGGGTGGTATATTTCTAGATTCTAGAGTCTGAATTCTGGGTTCTGTATGAATGGGTGGTGGTGCGGGATGGGTATATTTAAAGATGGTTGCGGGACCGTTGTTCCTTGATGTTGGCTCACTATTAACGGGTTCACGAGGTGACGAGTTAACGGGTTGTGACGATGTGGGGTTTAAGGTTTGAGGTATGGGGTTTGGAACTTGTGGCTTGGTATTTGGTGCTTGTGGTTTTGCTACATCACCCGATGTCGGTTTTGGTGCTGTGTTTAGGGTTTGCGGAGGAATATTTCTAGATTCCACTTGAGGTGCCGCGCGTCGTATTTCCCCAACTCCCTTTTGTACTTCTAAAATCGCCGGTCTCGTTCCGAGCGGTTTTACTACCTGAAGTGGCGGTGGTGCGATTGGGCGAGTTTGTGGTGGGCTTATCGAAGAAGGTCTTTGTTGTGTTTGAGGGATTTGAAGATTTATGGGTGGAAGCGAGGATTGCTTGAGCGGCTGCGTTTGAACTGCTGGCATACTTCTAGATTCCTGCAATTCAAACCACTCTTTTTTAGGCGGATAGGTGAGCAGTGTTTCTGTAAGTGATTGTTTGTGTGGGAGAAAGAGTTCGTGGTTAAGGTCTCCGACAATTGCTGCCGCAACGTTTTGACTTACTCCGAGATCTTTTGTCAAAAGATCTTTTAACATGTCTGGGTGAATGAGACCGATAAGCGCCCAAGAGGCGTCTTCTCGTAGGGATTGGGTTTGGTTATCCGAGAGGTTGTATTTGTCTGAGATGTCGTCAATTTTGTCATGTGTTTCGTCAGCAAAATACGCATCAACCAAATCTTTGGAGATATGGTTTAGGTGTTCAAGATACTGTTGTGAAGTGATATTTGGTTTCATGTTTTATCTATAATCAGGCACTTCTCCTCTTTCTTTGGCTTTTTGATATTTCTCATCTTCTATTTGCCGGTTGACGATTTTTTCGCGTTCTGCAAATGAAGATCCTGGCATAATTTTTTCTAGTGATTTTATGCGTTCTATTTTATTGACGTGTTCGATTTGTGAAGGTGTTGCCGTTGTCGTAGAAGAGTTTGCTGTTGATTGTCCAGGTGTATATGGTGTGCGATAATCTCCCCCCGCTTCGTGTTGACGTTGGCGTTCTTCAAAATGCCGTACTTCTTCTGGTGGTGAGAGGTGCTCGCGGGTTGGTGCTATTGTTGCTGTTGTGGTTGATTGTGTCATGCTAGGGGTTACGGTTTTTTCTTTTTTTTTCAGGTTTCCAGTCAGCCATCCCTAATGTATTTTCTGGATCGATGAACTTAATGTGGGTGTCAACACGTCTCCCGATACCGTTATAAAGAGATTTGTGATTTGTTTTTGTGTATTCCTGCGTTGTTTGCCCCGCCGCCGCCGCTTTTCGTTCTAATTTTTCTCTTACTTGGGTAAGATGTTCTTTTGCATTAGAATCGCGGGTTATATTAGAAACAAGCGCATCTCCTGAGAGAATCACAACCTCTTCTCCGTTTGCTTCGCTCATAAGGCTCTTGATATCAATATTTGATCGTTCTGATTGGTTCATGTTTGTTACTGTGCGTGCTGCTGCCATTGCGCCTGCATCGGTGTGTAAGCCTCCGGCACTCAATACATCCTTGTTATAAGCGACATAAGAAGAAGTAATGGCTTTGTAGGCGTCCCTATGGTTGTTTTTGAGGTCTTCGTGATTGGCAGCATTGTTAAACCCGAGATATTCTATGGTTTTTGTGTCGAGAGCTTTTTTCTTTGCAAGCTCGGTTCCTATGCTCATTGCCGTTTCAGTATCTTTTACCTGTATCACTCTTCCTTGGCTGTCTTTCTTTGTTGTGGTAAAGGTTCCTGAGTTGACGAGTTCATTAAGCGCTTTGGTGTCCGTGAACTTGCTTGCGTTTTTAGCAAAGCTGCGCATAAGTTCTTTTCGTGCATCTGGGTCTGCCTCTGTTTCGAAGATTTTCACCATGTTTTTCATCTGGTCCGCATTTGCTCCGTTCAATAATCCTTTATCCATGGCTGCTTTAACGAGCTCTTGTTGTTCTACTTTTTCTTTTCCGCTGAGCTTTCCGACCGGTTTTTCAAGCGCTTTTTTAGCATTTTCTTTGAGCGTATCTTCATTCATTGCTTTTATTCTTTCTTGCTCCGCTTTTCGAAGTGGCGCTTCCGTCTTTTCTCCTGCTCTCTGAATACCTTGCCCTAACTGCGCTTGTAGTTTTCCCGCCGCGCCGCGCCATCCAAACATTCCCCCTGTTTTTTGAAGGCCTGCTTGTGTCATTTTCGCTCCTGCTCCTCTTGCAAGCGATCCAAGTCCTGTTCTTGCGATTGTGCCGAGCGCCATCTTGCCGAGTTGGCCTACGAGGCTTTTTGAAGCAACCGCGAGCGCCCCTTGAAGCACCGAGGCGAGCGCTCCAGAGCTTTCCCATGCTGCCTTAACTGCTGCGGAGAGTAAGGCGCCGAGTACCACCGTGTTAATTGCCATAGAAAAGATTATATTTGTTGCACTCGACCCTTCTGCCGCGGTCTTGATAAAACCTCCATTTCCAACCATCGTCGCATATACAGTGAAGGCAAGATAAATATAGAAGAGCGAAATTGTGGGCATGAAGCACCACTTGAAGAAATTACTCCACCATCCGCCCCAACTTGTTTCTGATGTTCCCATGCCAAAGACGTACGATGTCCATATGAGAGGAGAAAGGATGGTAAGTTGTACGAGGTGTGCAATTCGTATGACATACGCAAGGAAGATTACCAAAAATATTATAACGATGACAGTAAGAAAAATTCCTTTTGCAGTGAGGTTTACAAGCTGTTCGGCGGCAACGGCCTTAATAACTATAGGATCTCCGCAAGTGGGTTTTTCTTTTGAACTTTCTTCTGCTATTCCTCGCGCTCCGGATCCGTTATAAAGAATTTCTTGTAGAGTTTGTCCTTGTGTCATCTTGTAGAGGAGTGCGGAGGAACCGATGTTGTTTAAATCGAGGAAGAAGCCAATGAAGACAAGCGTGAAATTGATCAGAAGGGCTGCTGTTATGAGCTTGAGAAGCGTTCTTTGAGCAGTGTATTTAATATCGAGCATGGTGCTATCGAGCATGGTGCTGATCGCAATAACTGCCATACCAAAAACAAATCCCAAGTTTACAAAGTCGCGGAGAAGTGTCCAGAGGGTCTTTACTGCATCAAGTCCCAGTACGCGGAACAAAATCATTTGTTGCATGTAAAACGAAACAACACTGAGAAGCCAAAGAGCTGGATTAATCCAGATTGCCAACATGAGCCACGCTAAAGCTTCTGCAAACTGAGCTTGCGATGGTATTCCAAACAATCCGGGCTTTGCTTCGCCACTTATTTGCAGTTGCAGTGGCGTGTCACATTGTTGTGTATTATTATTTCCTCCAGCATTTTCTGTGCCTGGGGCTGTGGTCGGTGCGGGGGTAGGTGTTGTTACATTTCCCGCTTCTGGCGTTTCCGTTGGGGTGCGTCCGCTTGTTACACAAGCTCTCTGATCAAAATCCGCATCTCCGGGGGTG
>CAYLXU010000064.1:0-1204 GCA_964388055.1 uncultured Candidatus Saccharibacteria bacterium
ATCTTTTTCATCATTATATAACCCAAAACTCACACGCGCCGTCCCCTGAACTTTTAAAAACTTGTGGAGCGGAATAGCACAATGATGCCCAACGCGTAACGCAATCCCTTCCTCCCCAAAAAGAGTGCCAAGATCATGGGGGTGTATAGCCTCAATGGTAAAGGAAATCACCCCGATATTTCCCTCTTCAGGACTTACAACACGCACAAAAGGAAATTCTTTCAATTTCTCAAAAAACAATTTTGCAAGCGTTTCTTCGTGCCTCCGAATCCGATCGTAACCAATTGATAACAGATACTCAACCGCTCTCATGCCCCCAATCACCTCAGCGGCAGGCGGGGTACCCGCCTCAAAAAGATGCGGGGAATTTACGTATATCATATCAGTGAGATCTGTAGTACGCACACTTCCCCCACCTACCAACATTGGTTCCACATTCCTAGATCGATCTTCTCGTATAAAAAGAATGCCTAACCCAGTAGGTCCATACATTTTATGCAGAGAAAATGCAAGAAAGTCACATTGTAATGTTCGTACATCTATAGGAATATGCGCTACGGCTTGAGCGGCATCTACCACAAGCACAATACGCTCCCCCAAAGCTTCTCGTATATCCTTTACCGGAACTACTGTTCCCAACACATTAGAAACAAGCGTTACGCACACCATTTTTGTTCGCCTCGTGATAAGACGCTTAAGATCCTCAACATGCAGTACGCCATTTTTGTCGGGATCCCAAAAGCGCACCACAAGCCCCTTCTCCCTTGCCAAACGTTTCCATGGAAGAAAATTACTATGGTGCTCGATGCGAGATACGACGATTTCATCACCCTTCTTGCAATTTCTCCTCCCCCACCCCAAAGCAACCAGATTAAGCCCCTCGGTCGCATTTTTGGTAAAAATTATCTCTTGATGTCGCGCACGTATAAAATGTGCAAACACTTCACGTGCCTGCTCATAGAGATCGCTTGCATGTTCACTAAGAGGATAAAGACCACGATGCACGTTTGCATTGTCACGAGCGTAAAAATCACTCATAGCATTAATAACCGCTCCCGGCTTTTGAGTGGTCGCAGCGTTATCGAGATACGCCAGATCCTTATTATGCTTAAAAATAGGGAAATCTTTTCTAAACATATCAAAAAAATTTCAATTTCTAATTTTCAGTTTTCAGTTAATTTTTAATTTTAGAATCTTTTTTGAT
>CAYLXU010000064.1:1304-4165 GCA_964388055.1 uncultured Candidatus Saccharibacteria bacterium
TTTGATTTCGAAATCATTCTCAACCAATATTTTGTTTCTTGAATTTCTTTTTTGCAGATATGAATTTTGTTCTTAAAATCCTTCTTAGAACTCGCACCTATCGCCTCACAATAATTCGCACCCACACTGGTCCCTGAACGCAGCAACTGAACCAAAATAGGTTCACTAAAAACGTCCTTCTTTGTGCTTCTCACAAAAATAATTATTTCTTCTCCAAACTTTGCCGCCCTTTCTTCCAAATCATACGCCATAATTGAAAATTGATTGAAAATTAAAAACTAAAAATTGAAAATTTTAATTGATATTATTCCGGAGTTCACAATATTCACATTCTTTCTCATCGCATCGCCTGTCCCAAAATGCCACATCATAAACCTCTTTTGCCATAGCCATAAGCTGGCCGTGAAGGAAAGCCGTCTCCTCCGGAGTAATGATAAACTTTTCCTTTTTATAAATCCCCCGATCATTCGGTTCGACAAAATCAATTTCTCCAGAAACCATATAGTATTTCGGGGATACGCAATTATCAAAAAGATATTTATAAAATGTAAGTTGTCTTTTATATCCTCCCTCGGAACCCTTTGTAAGTCCCTCTATTTCATTTCTCGATTTTGGTTTTGAAGTCTTATAGTCTACCACATTTACATCATTATGTGAACCTAACATTTCAATTTTGTCAACGCGCCCCACAAGACGAATAGGTGGCAATTCTGAAGCCATTATCAGCTCAACACCCTCAATACGAACTTCATTTAATGTGTTTACATGCCACATACTCGAATAGTACTCATAATAACCCCCAAGCGACTTACGCCCCATTTCCCAAACGTCATTCGACATCCTTGAAGAAAATGGCTGTTTTTCGAGTGAGCGTTTAAACAACACCAAAAAATCCTCTTGCGTTACTGTTTCGCCTGTTCTCAACCTGTCAAATAATGCATGAAGTGCCTCATGCACCGCTATTCCATACATGGAAGCTCTGTTTTTTGCCTGTGGAATCCGTAAAAGATCCAAATAAAAATACTTCCAAGGACATTCTAGATAATGATTAAGTCCGGTTGCCGATATGCCACGCGCTTCAAAAAGATGCCTGACGAAATCCTTATCATAAATAGATTCTGGCGTAAGTTTTCGTGGAGCAAACACAAAGGTAGCTTTTTCTTCTGTGGTAAAGGGAGGGCGAAGATTCTCCTCTTTGTGGGAAGTTGGTATCTCGCTAATAAATTGTGAAGGCAACATCTCTCGCCCGGCCTCATCACGTTTTGCATAACTTACGCAAACTTCTTTTCGTGCTCTTGTGAGGGCAACATAAAACAATCTTCTCTCGTCATCGTTTTTCCTTGTAACGTCATCGAAGTCCCCAAAAGAGTTGTTGTAAATAGGCAATCTAAAGTGTTCGGTCGCCCTCCTGTTTCCCCAATGCCCATCCACAACATCTACAATGTATACATAATCAAACTCTAATCCCTTTGCCTTATGAGCCGTCATGCACTGCACACCAAGTGGGCGCGCCCCTTCACCTATCCCTTTTAAAACAATGTTATGTTGCGCAATAAGGTCAAAGTATCCGACCAAATCTGAAACTGTATATCCGCTGTGGTTTTCTGCCTGGCGCTCTATCTCTCTGAACAAAGTCGTTATCTTTCCAAGCTTTTTTGCAGCATCTGGGCGATTCAAAACGTATCCCAAAAAACCAGACTCACGCACCACAATTTCAAACATCTCGTTCGCCCCCTTTTCATGAGATTCCTTCTGCCACCTCAACAGCATCTCATATGCGTGCAACAATGAATCTTTTGATTCCAATTCTAATGACTCTCCTCGTATAAGGGAATGAAGGACAGTAAAGAAGGAACGCCTCGTCTCATGTGCCCTTCCTAAAACACGGTACACATCAAACGGATGGATGCTTAGATATGGGAGATGAAACGCCTTGATGATCCACTCATCCTCACCAAAATGGTGAATAGATTTAAAAAGTAAAATCAGGTTCTTAATATCCGGATCATGAAAAATGTTCTGATCAGAGTATATAAAAAATGGAACATGCATTTTCTCGAAACTGTCCGAAACCCTAATCGCATCTTTATTATCGCGATAGAGCACGGCAATCTCTTCTGGTAATACACCTGAGTTAATGCGCCCCCTAATGTTCTCTGCTAGCGCATAAAATTCATCTTCCTTGCCCTCAAATACGCGTATAAGAATTTTTTCATCTCCCTGCTCCCCTTTTGCCGTTAGCTCCCTGTGTAGTTGGGCATGCTCACTGCCTGCATTCGAAATCAGCCCATGCGCAGCATCTAAAATCCTTTGGGTGGAACGATAGTTTTCCTCAAGCGCGATCGCCTTCGCGCGTGGATACCGTTTCAAAAAATAGAAAAAATTTTGAAGAGACGCCCCCTGAAAACGAAAAATCGCCTGCTTATCATCTCCGACAATAAAAATGTTTGGGTTAGGATCATAATTCGACAATAACTCTAAAAGCGTGTTTTGCGCATTATTTACGTCTTGGTGTTCGTCAGCAAGGACGTATTGATACTTTTCTTGAAGGGAAAAAAGTAGGTCTTGATTATCGTGTAATGCACGGATAACCTCCATAATCATATCGTCATAGTCGTACCACTTTCGATCCCGGAGCATGCGCTCATACTCTACATACACGCGAAGCAACTCTTTGTTTTTTGCAATCGATTTTTCAAGCGTTTTATACTGCGATTTCATCTTTCCCTCATGCGCCCCTTTTGTGTGGTAAAGATCTTCGATTGAAGAAAACTTCTTCTCTTCCTCTAATATACGCTCTTCAAAAGTATCCACGTAGATACCTTCCCGTTTAAGATCGCTTAATGCCTTTAGTATAGAGT
>CAYLXU010000065.1:0-4164 GCA_964388055.1 uncultured Candidatus Saccharibacteria bacterium
CGAAGTCGCGGGGCAATGTGGTGAACCCGTGGGATATTATGGGGCGTTTTGGTGCTGATGCAGCTCGGTGGTATTTCTACACGCTTAACCACCCATATGAGTCCAAGAAATTTGCAATTATTGATTTAGAAAAATCAATGCGCAAATTTTTTATTACATTTTGGAACGTTTACCAATTTTTTGATACGTATGCAGCAAAAAATCCAAAGCCTAAAAAGCCAACCCGACTGCTGGATAAATGGTTAATGGCACGCTTGGATATTCTGATACAAAAGACAACTAAATCGCTTGATGGGTTTGAAATTGTTGATGCGGCTCGAGAGATCGAGCAATTTATTGTGGAAGATTTTTCTCGATGGTGGTTGCGCCGTTCTCGGAAGCGATTTCAAAGACCAGAGTCGGAAAAGGAGCTTTTTGAGGCAAGCGGTGTATTTTATGAGGCGTTGAAGACTGTTTTAATTTTGGTTGCACCCTTTAGTCCATTTTTCTCAGAAACGTTGTATCAAGAACTAAGAAAGAAAAAATCAGAATTGGGAGAAAGTGTGCATCTTGAGGATTGGCCTTCTCCTATCGGATATATTGACGGGAAAGCGCGTGATTCAGTGTTGGAGCAGATGGAATTGATACGGCGATCCTGCGTGTTGGGATTGCGCCTGCGGGCGGAAAATGGAATCAAAGTGAGACAACCACTTTTTTCTTTGGAGATTAAAACCGAAGTCTTTCTTGATAAGGAGATGTTGGACATAGCAAAGGAGGAGGTAAATGTGAAGCAGGCGCGTAGGGTAAAGTTGCTGTCACATGGCGCCATCGCAAACGAAAATGATCTTGCGGTCGCTCTTGATACCAACATTACGCACGAACTCAAGGAAGAGGGAGTGGTCCGAGACCTTATTCGTTCTATTCAAGAGCTGCGCGCTGATGCGGGCTTACGTTTTGGTGAGGAGGCAAGGCTTTATGTTGTTCCTGCTTCAGATCATCTTCTTAATATCATAAAACATTTTGAGCCGAGTATTTTAAAAGAATCTCATCTCTCTAGTTTGGAATATGCTGATACAGATAAATTCGATGCAGAAAGAGAGTTTGACTTGGAGGGGAAGGTTGTGCTTAAACTTAAGAAGCTCTAAGGTAAAAATTTTCGGAAGGACAAAGATGGATGAAACAGGTTTCTTTTGAGAAGGGAGACGGTAACTCTATCGGCGTTGTTTTTGCAGATGATATTTCAGAGGGTAGGCAGGGGATTATACTTATTATTTTACACAGTGTTTTGATTTTTCTTATACACCTGAACACACTCTCGGATCGTGTTTTTGCGATTAGTGTGGAAGAATTTGCGGATATGTTGAAGAAGATTGTGTTTCGATCAGTTCTTTCCCAGAATACCGAATATATACAGAACAAGTGTAGGAATTAGAAGGGGGGTGATTCTCATGTACGTTCGACACGTAGATGACGATGAACAGAAGATTGAAGCATGGTTTTATCCCGACCCTTCAAAAGAGGTGGAAATGCAAATTTCGCATATTCTTAAGGGTTTTTTCATCACGCTCAAGGTGATTATAAAGTTGCCGAAGGATCAGGCAATGAGCGAACTGGGGCGGCTTGCAAGGTGTCTTATCGCATATACAAAAGGGCAGAACATTGGCGGGCATACCTTTCCATCAGATAATTAGTTTATTTTAAAAAATCGGTCTCAAATGAGACCGATTTTCTGCTTAACTCCCAACATTGTTTTTTGTGCTATTGTGCGTGCTGCGATTCCGTTTCTCACAACCTGGTTTAAGATTTCTTCTTTATTGATTGTTTCCCTAGTTTCTCGCGCTTTTTGAAATTGGGTGCTAATTGCCTCAGAAAGTTTCTTTTTTACTTCTCCGTAACGAAGTTCTGAAGGATCTATCTGTGAGCTATTTTGAAGCGGGAAAAATTCATTTGAAGCAAACTCTCGATAAAGAGTTAGCAGATTTTTAACACCTGCTATAAGGGTTTCGATTTCGGGGTTTTGTAACCCTTTTTCTGAGGGAACTACCTCTATCCTACCCTCACTAGAAATAGTGATTGATTCAAATAATGAGTTGTCTGCGGTGACCGCAGACTTTATTTTTTCCTCTATTGTGGAGGGTTCATCAAAGACGCCGATATAAGTGGAGGGTCCGTGGCTTTTTGACATCTTTTGAAGTGGATGAGTTAGGCTCATCACGCGTGGTGTAGGGGACAAAAGTGCCGTTGGTTCTTTGAAATATTCTCCATAGCGGCCATTAAATTTACGAGCTATGGTACGAGTAAGTTCCAGGTGTTGGAGTTGGTCTTCTCCCACAGGAACGGCATTTGCTTCGTACATAAGGATGTCCGCCGCTTGGAGTATGGGGTAGTTAAAAAGTCCCGCATTGATATTTTCTTTTTGTCGTAACGCTTTGTCTTTGAATTGAGTCATTCGTTCTAGTTCGCCAATTGGGGTAAGCGTGTTAAAGATCCACGCGAGCTCAGTCACTTCAGGTACGTGTGATTGTATAAAGAGTATAGTTTTTTGAGGATCAATGCCGAGGCTTACGAGATCAACAAGAAGTTGTTCGATCTGAGCCCGTTTTCTATCAGGAGAAACAGAATCCCCCGAGAGGGAGTGATAATCGGCGACAAAAAGAAGGAGGTTATTATTATCTTCGTTTTGAAGCTTGATGAGATTTTTGATGGCACCGAGATAGTTGCCAATATGAAGCTCACCACTTGGTTGTATACCTGAAACAATCCTATTTTTTGTAGCTCTTTCGATGTTGTTCATGTGTAAATTTAAAATGACAATGTAAATAAAGTCATTTTACATTTTGAATTGTCATTTTAATTTTTGCATTTTGATTTTTTAATTACAACTTTTATTGTGATCAAATATATAGGACTAAATGTAATTATACTTCTACTATAGCAGGTAATACCATCGGTCGTCGTTTCAGTTTTTTCCAAAGGAAAGCTCCTATTTGTTCTTTGAGGTTGTCTTTAACATGGGTGTAGTTTGTAGCATATTCTCCAGTTGCAGTTCGTTCTACAATTTTTCTGATGAGCTGACGCATTTCATCGAGCAACTCTTTTGATTCACGAAGGTGAATTGAACCACGAGAAATAATATTAGGAACCCCTTTTACCTTTCCTGTCTTTGCATCAATAACGGCGATAATAACAAACATTCCGTCTTTAGAGAGAAGATCTCGATCTCGGAGTACAACTTCGTTTACGTCACCGATTCCAAGGCCATCTACCATAATGTAGTTTGCAGGAACTTCACCGACAATTTTTGCACTATTTTCTGTAAACTCCGCTATTTGCCCATTTGAGGCTATGAGAATGTTTTCTTCTTTAATTCCAACAGATTTTCCTAACTCTTCGTGTGCCTTTAACATCGAGAACTGTCCATGGATAGGCATCAAGAATTTTGGTTTTACTAAATTAAGAAGAAGTTTTAGGTCTTCCTGGTATGCATGACCACTTACGTGTATGTCCATCATTCTGTAGTTATAGACTTTTGCTCCTTGGCGGGCGAGTGAGTCGGTGAGATATTGCACAGAACGTTCATTTCCCGGCACCACAGAGGAGGAGAAGATAACGGTATCTTTTTCCTCAATTTTAAAATACCGATGTTCTTGGTTTGTAATGCGCATTAAAGCGGCCCGGTCTTCTCCTTGCGCTCCTGTACACATGATAACAAGGCGTTCTGGTGGGAGCATGAGTGCCTCTTCTGGAGTGATAATTGTTCCTTTCTGAACTTTAAGGTATCCGAGGGAGCGACATATCTCGACGTTGTTTTTCATACTGAATCCCTCAATGACAAGCTTTCTGTCAAACTTTTCTGCAAGAAGGATAATTTGTTGGACACGCTCGATAAGCGAGGAGAAGGTTGCAGCAATGATTCTTGCGGGTGCGTGTTCGAAGATGATTTCGAGATTTTCAAAAATTGTTTTTTCAGAAGGGGCGTGTCCAGGCTTCTCCGAACCAGTAGAATCTGAGAGGAGAAGAAAGACTCCGTCTGAGGTAAGTTTTACTATTCGTGCAAGGTCTGCGGGTTCGTCTGCAATTGGAGAAAAATCAAATTTAAAATCGCATGTGTGGACAACTGTTCCCATGGGTGTCTGTATTGCAAGACCGACCGAGTCAGGAATGTTGTGGTTGACATGAAAAGGG
>CAYLXU010000066.1:0-4157 GCA_964388055.1 uncultured Candidatus Saccharibacteria bacterium
TCAATCGCTCCGGCTGTAAAAACATTTCCGGTTGATGTCTCCGTGTCAGAGAAGAAAGCTCTGGTAGCAGTTATGGTAACAACGGCTACGACAGCAATCAACCCCAAACTCATAATAATTTTTTTATTCATAATTATACTAAATTAATTGTATTTTGAAGTTTTCACTCCAAAAGTTAATAATGAAATTTTAATAAAGAACACAATAATCGACCAAACAAAAAAACCATCCTCAACTATAACGCTTCAAATGGTTTTTTTGTTTGATAAATTTTAATATTTTGTTGTTTATTTTTGAGCATTCGTGTCTCTAATATAAACTTAAACAAAATTTTGCAAGTATTTTGCCAATGCCAATACGTGAATGATACTTATAGATTTTTGTTAGTCAAATATTGAATTGTTAATAAACTGTGTTTTAGTTGTGTATAAAAATGTGTAGTTACTGTAGACAAAAATGAATATATGGATAGGCATAAAAATTAAAATGAAAACCGGCATTAAAATTGCTTTAACCTTTACGCTTGGTTTCTTAATTGTCAATGTATTTTTGTGTCTAATCTGTGCATTATTTTAATTAACCAAAACACTTTCTCCATTCAAAATTGCATGAAAAATTACATCCTTGTTTTCTTCCATTTCTAAAAGCTCTTTTATTCTTTTTTGCGGTTCAAACTGTGATTCAAGAGACAAACTAAATGTGCCGTGATGAATTCCCAAAGAATTTTTTATATCTAATTCTTTGTGCATCAAAATCGCGTCGTCAGGTGATGTATGCATTTGCTTCATAAAGCTTCTTGGTTCATATGCTCCAATTGGTATCATTGCAAATCTGAAACCGTTTGGATATTTTTCTTTAATTTCATTAACAAAAGGTCCATAACCAGTATCTCCAGCAAAATAAATATCGCCATTATTTGTACTTACAACAAAACCACCCCAAAGCGTTCTGTTTCTGTCACTTATTGCTCTCGCAGAAAAATGTTGTGCCGGAACAGAGTGAATTTGTATATGCTCTGAATATTTTTCCTCTTGCCACCAATCCATGTCAATCACTTCTTTTATGTCCCTTTTTTCTAAATAATCTTTAATACCTAAATGCGTATAAATAACAGGGTTATATCTCTCGTAAAGCATTCTAAGAGTTTTTATATCCATATGATCATAATGATTATGAGACAAAAGTATGATGTCTATTTCTGGTAAATTATCAAAAGAAATACCTACAGGCATATATCTTTGTGGTCCAATAAACGAAAAAGGGCTTGCTCTTTTACTCCAAATTGGGTCTGTGAGTATATTTAAGCCCTCTGTCTGAATTAAAACAGTTGCATGATTTATAAAAGTGACTTCAATTTCTTTTCCATTTACTCTTTCTTTTGGTTTTGCTTCTCCGCTTGGAAGGTCTTGCATTGTCCATTTTGGACTCTTTCTTTTTTGCTTCATAAAAGACCAGAATGATATTCTTTCTCTTTCTTCCTGTACCAAGTTTTCATCTTTTATGTTTGAAAATTTTTTGCCGTCAAAAGGTGCCTTTATTTCTTTATCTCTTGGATTATAGGTCTTTGAAGCAAGTGTGTAATTGATTAGTAACCCCAAAAAAAATGACAATATTAAAAAACCAAAAATATATCTAAAAAACATAAATAACAATTGTAACATAGAATGCTTCCAAACATAGCAAATATTCTTGTGTCAAGGTGCGTCCTTGACACACAGAATAACACAGCAAACATTGACATTTTTGGTATTTTATGTATACTATATTGGCTATACAATAGCGAAGAGAGGAGTTCTTTGAAATGAGATGGTTGATTCCATTCCTTTTGATAGCGTTTGCTGGTCTTCCGGCAATTGCAAATAATCCAGGTCAGGGGCAGAAAGACAAAGTGGCAATATGCCACGTTACCGCGTCCGGCAACCAAATCACCCTCTGGGTGAGCGCCAACAGTGTGGATTGGGAGGGGCACAAAAACCACTCCCACGACTACTTAGGCGAGTGTGTTCCTCCTCCACCACCCCCACCTCCACCACCCCCACCTTGTCCTACTGGACAGGTGCGGAATGAAAATGGTGTTTGTGTCCCCGTGACACCGCCACCTCCGCCTCCTTGTCCGCAAGGGCAAGTTAGGAACGATGCCGGAATCTGTGTCCCCGTGACACCACCTCCCCCGGGTCCATGTCCACAAGGGCAGGTTCGGAACGAAGCGGGTATATGTGTACCTGTAGCACCCCCACCACCGCCTCCGTGTCCCGATGGACAAGTCCGGAACGAAAACGGAGTTTGTGTCCCAGTGACACCTCCTCCACCCGGTCCATGTCCGCCGGGGCAAGTAAGGAACGAGACAGGTGTATGTGTCCCAGTGACACCACCCCCACCGCCTCCGCCTTGTCCCGATGGGCAATACAGGGACGGAACAGGCGTGTGTGTAAATGAAGAGCCACCTCCTCCACTGTACGAAAACATCGTGGACTTCTTCATTGACCCTGACCTCGTGTCAGGGTTCGTGGAAGAAAGGGTTCCTTTCTCTGTCTTCTTTACCGACAGAGACGGAGTAGTCCACAACAGCGGGCCTGAAGTGAGCACGCGCATCTTAAGGTCGTCATCTCGCAACGCACAGATTAGCTGTGTGATGACGAGATGCCAGATTTCTGGCGACACAACAGGCACCGTGGTGGGCGAAGTTTCTTGGAAAAACATCAAAAGTTTGGTAACTCTTGTTGTGGTGCCCGCTCCGCCGAAGGCACTCTCTGGCATTCTGATCGGGATGCCTGATAAGCTTCAGGCGGACAACGGCCAAGTGCAAACACTGCACTATTGGTCTCTGTCAGAGCACAGCTCTGGCTCGTCTTTGAGGTTTTTCTATGGGCAGAAATTGTCTATGATTTCCTCAGAGACACTCTCGTCTCCGATGAGACAGGGCGAAATGAGAACGATGAGAATCGTTCCTGTGATGCCCAACACGCGCCCCGAGTGTATACGTTCCCTTTTGGAGATTAAAACCCTCCAAGGCACCGGTGAGGTCGTGGCAAGCGGTGGGTTTGACCACTGCATCAAAATCTACGACCGAAAACCCCCTATCAACGGGAGCTCGATTGTCCTCGACGGAAGTGGACGTCAAATTGTCCGTCTCCGTCCAAACAAGGACATCGAACTTCAGGACTGGAACACCATTAATGCTTCCTATGTGGTCCTGACGTACGGAAGTAAATTTACCCTTCCTCTCAAGGCAAGTTTTGAGAGGGGCTGTGACGGGCTCGAGGTTCATTTCGGGCCGAGGGTCGAACAAGGGTTCGACATTGGATTGCCTGCGAGGCAGTACAATGTTGCAATCATCTTGGAGTACCAGAACGGCAAAGTTGCCGTATATGGTGCTCCGCACGCTCTTTCAGTTCCTGCTTTGGCAGGAACTCTCAATTTGAAGTAGTTCTTTCAAATGCCGTAAGTTGCGCAAGCAACCTACGGCATTTTCTTTTTGCAAAAATATTATTTGTGCGCGCTAAGGGACTCGAACCCCTGACCCTCTCAACGTCAATGAGATGCTCTACCAGAGCCGACGTTACAGTCGGCTCTCCGACCGAAGCGTCGGGGCTGAGATATTTAAAAAATGTGGACGATAGAGGGTTCGAACCTCTGGCCTTCTCAACGTCAATGAGACGCTCTACCAGCTGAGCTAATCGTCCATTTTTAACTGCACATTCTAATATACCCATCCTCTACAATCTTCTTAATGTAATCATGTCTCTTTAGTTTTTTCAATTTCATTTCTACAATTCTAGCTTCACTTAAAGTATTATATTTTAGTTTTAATACTAATTCCACGTGACCCATTTTGCTGGTTGAAGGACTGTAACCTTTTTTGTGGTGTTTTATTCTTTTCTCAATGTTTGTAGTACTACCAATGTAATACTTACCCTTGTTATTTTGTAATATATATACGTATGGCATTATATTTACTGAGTCCCGACGGAGAACTGTGATACAAGTTGGAGTCGGGATCCCGACATCTTGTTGCACAAGATCGTCGGGGCTAAGCGCGCATTTAAATTTATTTTACATAAAAATCAAAAAATATAAAGCAAATGGCTCGCGCAGTGCGCGAGCCATTTAAAAACCTATTCCGGACCGCTTGGATCTCGAGAACCTGCAGAAGACAA
>CAYLXU010000067.1:0-4135 GCA_964388055.1 uncultured Candidatus Saccharibacteria bacterium
CTGGACTTAACGTTCTCAAGGACAAGGAACGCGCCTCACAAGATGAGATCATTATCGAATATGTGTCTTCAGGAGAAAAGGGGCTTTTTGTTTCTGATGAGCGTATTGTAGTGAAAGATGATTGGGGACAAAGATTTCCGTTGGATTTCTATCACTTATTATATAGCATTGCGAGACTGCAGTTTTTAAAACAGGGTCTCTATCCCGTTCATGCGGCATGTGTGAACGATATTCTTCTTGTGGGGCATTCTGGGGTTGGTAAGACTGCAGTGACTCTTGGTCTCGCTTTAGAGCATAATGTAAAGATTTTTTCCGGGAACAAAACGGTAGTTTTGCTTGATGAAGACAGTATGCGCCCGGTGGCAGGAACCCAGACGTTTACAGCAGAAATGAAGTACAAGGAACGATATGCGAATATGTATGAAACATTTGTAGAATACCACAATCGATTTGCTTTTACCCTTAAAGAGCGGGGATCTTCAAACGCAATACGAGCCGTTGCCATCATGCGCCTTAATGATGGTGTTGAAGAAAGGGAACTTCTCTCTCCATTAAGTGCGCTTCACAAGCTACATCCCTATTTTCTCGATGCGGTAAATGCGGATACTATCATGTGTGATGGGCGGGCCGTGCATGTGGGAAATATTCCAGAGAAGGCGCACGAAAGACTAGCATTCCGATTAAATAGCGTTTTGTCTCACGTACCTGTGTATTCGGTAAGTGGGTCATTTAATTTTGTAAGTAACTCGATACTGCAAATATGAAGCTCAAGATTCTTTATGGCGTATGCGGATTGGGTAATGGGCATACATTTAGACAGTTACCTATCCTTGAACACTTTTCTCAAGCCGCTGAGATAATGATTTTTGGGCATGATAATAGCTATCGTTTCTACGCCTCATATTTTAAGGATCATCCATCAGTGAAGGTGGTTGAGGTGGCAATTCCGTTCTATGTGGGGAGTAAAACCGGAATTGATTTTAAGGCAAGCCAGGAACATCCAATGAATCAGAAGGATATATTTAAAATAAACTGTAACGCATTAGATAGGGCGGGTAGGGAGTTGGGGAGTCCTGATCTTGTTGTTACTGATTATGAATCCATAAGCGCTCAATACGCATATGCACAGGGAGCTCCGCTTGTGACTATTGATCAGCAAAGCAAATATCTTTCCGGAAACTTTCCGGAAGAGCTTGGTGGGTTTACCTACAAGGATGAAATTGTTCGTTTGCACATGTTTTTTCCAAAGGTTGAAGCAAGGGTTGCGCTTTCGTTTTTTGGATTCCCTACAAGATCTGAAGCGGAAGACGTTCTTATCCTCCCCCCGACAATTAGGAGCGGTGTTGCTTCTCTTAGGCGTGATTCTGTCGAAAAAGCGGTCTTAGTATATGTTTCTAGTGCGAGAGAGTTTGCGCAGACACCAGATGAAATAATTAATATATGTTCCCAGAGAAAAGATATGCAGTTCCATATTTTTCTTGGGGGCGCGGAGTTGTCTTTAGTCCAAGAGGTCACGACTCCTAACGTGAGTCTTTATGGGCATGGAGATGCAAGGTTTGATACCATCTTGGGAGAATGTGCCGGTATTATTTCTACGGCTGGCCATTCGCTACTTTCTGAGGCTATGTATTTGGGTATTCCTGTATATGCAATTCCAGTTGCTCCATATGAGCAGCACATGAATGCTAAGGTTATTGCCGATAACGGTTTTGGCATTTCTCATCCTGCTTTTGATTCTGAAAAGATGAACTATTTTATTGAACATATTCCAGAATTTGAAGACGCGATACGTTCAGATAAGAAGATTCTCAAGAAGGGAAGGGGGCAGGATGAGGCAGTCTCCTTTTTGGAAAATAAATTTTTCCTCTAGCTGTTTCAGGGAGTTTTTGGTTCACTAAAAAATGAGTTTGGTGTATTGAGTCCAGCACTGTCTGGGCTTTTTTGTTTGTGGGAACTCATGATTTTGTGGGTGGATGCTCTCTCAAGGAATATGAAAAAACACGACCCGTGTGGTCGTGACGTTTTTATGGGCAGATTTGTGTCTAGAGGGCACGAATTTCTCCGATGACTCTTACAAACACGCGCACTCCTTGATATTCATCCGGGATCCATAGATTGCCTTCGAGTGGTTTGCGAAGCCCAACAGAAATACAGAGAGTGTCTTTCTCTTCAGGTGGCGCATTCTTGTCTTGAAGACCCACGGCAGAGATACCGCACATATTTACGTATTCCAAGAACGGCGCTTTAAAGAAATACTCTTCTTCGAATTTTTCTTTTATTTTTGTGACTTCTTTGAGGGTGGGTTTGTTTTGCATATAATGTACCCCCATGCCAAAAGGTGCCAAGGAAATGGTATCACAGCACTCCATTTTTTACTATTGACGTTGTGTTGATTGGGTTGTATCTTTTGTGGTAGTACTTTTACAAATTGCAGGAGGTGTAGATATGAAGGGTGTCCTTGAAGGTATTTTTATTTGTCCACACGGGTCCGGTTCTTTTGTTTCCAATAGGGTAAACATGGTAAGGGTCTTGGAGAATGGTTTTGACGGGGATAAACATCAAGGGTGGTTTAGGGCCTCGGATACAAGGGCAAAACGTTATCCACGAGGAACGCGCATTTGGAATAGTAGGCAGATTTCTATTGTTTCGGTAGAGGAGCTTGAAGTTATCGCTCAGGAACTTGGTGTTCCAAAAATTGAGCCAGAGTGGCTTGGCGCGAACATGTGTGTAAGTGGAATTTTAGATCTTTCTCTTGTTCCGCCAAGAACGAAGATCTTTATTCCCAATGATGATGGTGGTCCTGAGGTGGGAATGTATGTAACTGCACCAAATAAGCCGTGTATTGGTCCTGGAGAGGTTATCCAGGCACATTATCCTGACATGCAAGGTCTTGCAACAAGGTTTCCAAAAGTGGCGATGGGTAAGAGAGGTGTTGTGGCGGTTGTGGAGCATGGTGGTGTGATACGGGGAGGCGTCGAAATTTCAGTAGTAATCCAATAATATAAAACCCCCAAACGGGGGTTTTAACTTTTAGAGTCTTAGAGCGTTTCGAGGTCGGTATTAATTTCTTCAAAGTTTGGAGTCTCTATTGTGATACTTTCTAATTCGTTCTCAACAGATATTTCTTGTTGTGGAGTTGCTTGGTTCAGCCACACCCAAACTCCGGCGGCTAACAATAGTACGATGAGAATGTAGATAAAAGTTTTATTCATGGTGTTATATTATAGATTATTCGTTTGTGGATGTGGATGCCGAAGATGTGGCAGTTGTTTTCTCTCCTTGAATGCCTGCAAGTGTTACTATCGCAACACGTACCGCGTCGCGGGCATCTTTCATCATTTTTTCTACACCCTTCAAATCACCATGAAGCATGTCCCGCACCTCACGAACGTTATTTTTTAGGGTTTCTTCTCCCTCCACAACGATTGCATAGGTCTTTCCGGCCTGAGTCGCCAAAGCAGAACGGGCAGCCGCTATTGCTTCGTGGGCTTTTGTGATTGCGGCCTTAACGGAT
Organism: uncultured Candidatus Saccharibacteria bacterium; assembly: GCA_964388055.1. Lineage (GTDB taxonomy): Bacteria > Patescibacteriota > Minisyncoccia > UBA6257 > JACRHW01 > CAYLXU01. The sequence goes on from CAYLXU010000067.1 coordinate 3,515, forward strand.
GTTACGTCCTTTCCTCCTTTTTCGACAGTATCTGTTTTTGCAATAACACGATCGAGGACGGTATCAATCTGGTCCAGCACGTTTGCATAATGGGTAGTGATGCGGTCGTTGAGATTAGTAAAGCGTTCGTTGATACGCTCAACAGTGGTTCTTTTTCGTTCGTCTTTGATTGTTTTAAGTCGTTCTTTAAGATTTGTGCGTTGAGTTTCTATTGCTTCTTTGGCTCCTGCGCGTTTTTCCTCAATTCGCTTTTTTAGGTCTTCCCGTGAAGCGCGCACCTTTTCCTGCGCAACATCCCTTAAGTCTCTTACTTCTTGCCTTGTTTCTGTACGGATGGCCTTAATTTCCTGTTTGGTGGTTTCGCGCATGGTACGGTCTGTGGTTGTGGGTACTTGTGCTGCGGCGGGTAGCACTAGTCCGAATGATAACAAAAGAACTAATAGTGTTCTCATATGTATTATTAATTTTTTTTTATTGTCGCGTATTTATTATACCATAGAATAAATTTAATTTATTCAATCAATGTAGTTACAAAAATGAAAAGGGCTCACGTTGTGAGTCCTTTTTCTTTTCCCGCCTTATTCAGTTGTTCTCGCCGTGGTCTACTTGACCAGGGTCAGG
>CAYLXU010000068.1:0-4089 GCA_964388055.1 uncultured Candidatus Saccharibacteria bacterium
CGCAGGTTTGAGGAAGGAATACGACCTGTTGCAGCAGCGTGTCGAGAAAAGCTATCTCGATTACCTCGACGGACGTATTACTCAGGATGCGTATGACAGATATGTGCAACAGTTCAAAGGTCGTCAGCAGGAAATCAACATCCTACTTGAAGACCACACCGAGGCAGATGAAAGCTATTACATTGCAGCATCTACAGTGCTAAACCTCGCAAAACGAGCTCTCGACATCTTTGAGAGTTCGGAAGTTCCCGAGAAACGAGCACTTCTCAACTTCCTACTTCAGAACTGCACTGTAGACGGAAAAACGCCAGCATTTACCTTGCGTTCTCCGTTCAACTTAGTCCTAGAACTAGCTGAATATCCAACTGGGCTCCGGCGGCAGGATTCGAACCTGCGACCCTCTCGTTAACAGCGAGCAGCTCTACCGCTGAGCTACGCCGGAATAGCGCGTTGATTAATCGCGTAACATAAATGTACCACACAACATAAAATTTTCAACCACAAAAAAGAAAACACCTAAAAGGTGTTTTACGAAAATCACATTCGCTTCAAAAGTCGAAGGAAATACGATCCTCTACTTTCAATCCTAAGTGACTGCTTAAATGTCCGAATCTTGGCCACGTCTCCATTTGGTTCAAAACGCACTACCGTAATAGAATATTCTTCATCAGGACGCACCTCGAGGAGTCGCTCCTTGAGTTCAAATCCATTCGTAACTTGCTCTCCATTAAACTCGGTAATAATATCACCGCGATGTAAATTGAGATTGGCTGACAGCTGATTCACTCCCGTTACAAGGGCGCCCTGAAATCCCGGCCGCACAAGCGTCTCCTGTAAAGCCTTCAGTACACCCATATCTTCGACCCCTGTCAGTTTACTAAGGCTTACAAGCGCCCCAATTCCGTTTGAGCTTGTATATTCACCAAGAAAGACCGTAATGCCACTAATACCACAACGAATGTGCTCACCATTAAGCATTCTTGGAAGAAACCGTTTTACAAGATTGCTTGAAATTGCAAAGTGAAGTCCTTGTCCTCTACGATCACTTACATTCACAACCCCGATCACTTCTCCCTTATTGTTCAGGAGTACACCACCGGAGTTTCCGGGATTTACCGCAGCATCGGTCTGAATATAGTCCTCAATAGTGAAAAGCTCGATTTGGTTTCGCCTGTGCACCGCGCTTACTACACCCTTCGTTACCGAATAGGAATACCCGAGCGGACGACCGATTGCAATCACTCCATCCCCCACCTGTACCCCATCAGAATCTCCAAACACCGCAGGAACAACGCCGGAAGGAGCACGATCTAGCTTGAGAATGGCAGTATCGTTTAACGGGTTTGTTGCATACGCAACTGCGTTGAAATATTGCCCCTTAAATCCTACACGGAATCGATATTCCCTACTCTTCAAAGATTTCATCCACTCAAAAACATCCTCAGACTTCAAGAGAAGCTCATCATCGTCAAGGGCCACATGAGCATTTGTAAGCACAAGATCATCGGCAATAAAAAATCCGGACGCTCTCCAAGATGACGTCTCTCCATCTCCATAACGCACAGACCCGTCAATATCGACAATGGTAGACTCATACCGCTTTGCGATAGGGGCCCACTCGTCTTCAACAGCGTATCCTGGAGAAATAACGGATATTACATACATGGTGCATACAAGAAGAAGAAGAGTAACAACACGTCTACTCATAACATAACCGCTCCTGCCTTTTTCTATGAACTGTACTAAGAGTAGTACAATCCCAAAAAAACACAAGGGGGCCACAGAAGACCCCCTAGCACCAACTTCGACACTCTTTATTTACGACTTATCATTTTTGAAGCTCACTAGCTGAACCCCCATCTTCGGGCTAGGCTCGATATCAATTTCGCACACCCCACTTACGCACGCCATCTCTTTTTTCACTTCTGTAGTGTCCTCTGCTTCATATAAGACGAGCTTAGAAAAATCAATCTCAGGAAATCTTGCGACAAGTTCGTTATATTTCTCCTGAGTAATTTCCTCATAAGGAGCGAGTCGATACACATGCTGACTTCTTGGCAAAAAGGACAACCCACCAATCATATCCCAATTTTCATACACCCAATTTCCGACATTCAACCATTCATCTTCGCCCACAGAAATTGTCGTTGAAGGATTGTGCTCGGTATAATTTTCCTTCACCATTTTCCAATATTCTAACTGTTGCGTCGCAGTAAGATCGTCTTTGTAGACAGTCCCCTTTGCCGCAGGAGCCTTAATAGGAAACTCGACCACAAACGTGGTTGCTGTTTCTCTTGACTGTCCAACCTCTGGCTCATGAGGCACCCCCATATCACGCAACATTTTAAAAATGGGATTATGGCTCTCTATGCGAACACGGCGAATGTAGTAACGCGCATGCCTCGGATGCATTCCGGAAGATGAATCAAATAATTGAGATCCGTTTCCCGACGGTTTCACACACGTCACTGCAGCCGATCGGCTGATTCCAAACCGTTCCGCATACTTACGATTCGTCTCAATGGCAACCTCCTTAAGCTTTCGAAAAACTGATGGGTTTCTGAGTGCGGGACAATCCCACTGTCCTGTAATTGAAACACCAAGTAACGCCTCTTCCTCACAATTCTTTTTCCAATCTTGAGAAAGATAAGGAAAATTTGTAAGTGATGCCTGATAGGTACCCAAAATGGTTGCCACGCGCACCTTGTCCATAAGACTGTCCACGGTATCATCTACACGCGCCACAACTTCAGAAAGATTACAAAACTCTTTTGACTTCAGAATGATTTCACCACAAGGGTTAATTCCTGATGTTTGCGCATCTGGCTCAAAAATCTTCCATCTTCGAGTAGGAAACTGCTCCTTTAAACTCCCACGATTATAAATTCCACGCTCCCCGGATCCCGCTTTTGCGAGGTTGATCCATTCATCAAGAAATTGAGACATTGTCGGCTTTTCATTGTACGCAACAGAGTTATTCGCCATCGAGCGTTCCGGATGCGTCAGATAAAACTGACCGTTCTTTGCCTCACGCATTGCAACATCATCAAGGTCAGAAAGAGAAAGCAACGCCGAACGCCGAACCCCTCCAGCCACAACAGTTTCTCCGATCTTACAAATAATGTCGTGCGCATCAATCGACTTAAGCCTTCTCCCCTGGCATTTTAATATACGCTCACGCGTGAAATTCAAAAGATTTTTAAGTGGCTCCGGACCAGAAGATCGCCCTCCCATTGTTTTTAAACGCGCACCTCTTGGGCGAAGTTTCGAATAATCAAACAGCACATCCTTTCCAGATGACCACGTCTTTAACCCATACACCAACGCATCTGCCCAACCCTCACGACTATCAGGAACAACATACGTCGCAGCCTTCCCAGGAACTTGTCGCTTAATGATGGGCAATAACCCCACAGTCTGTTCTTCTACGGAGAAACCAATTCCTGTTCCACACATTAAGATATACACAATCTCGCCAAAATCCTGCCACTCCTTCGGAGCAATAAACGCACAATTATATGCAGCAACATTTGTAGAACGAGCCGCCTTCCCAGAGAATTGCAAAAGCCGCATAGACCCAAGTGCCTTCATGCTCAACATGTTCTCTCTAATCTCCTCATATTCAGATGTCTTGAGCTTCGACCCAAGATTTTCCTTCATAAACGACATATAGCGATCTACTGTCTCGATCCATGTCTCCCGACGATTTTCCTCTTCAATCCAACGTGAATATGTCTGATAATACACAAACTCCGAGAGTCTATTTCTAAAATATTTTCTACTTTCTTCAACTAACGTTTTCACGCGATCCGGAACAATCTTGTTCTCTGCACGCTGTCTTGCGCGTTCTTCCCGATACAAAATATATGCCTTCGCTGTTTTAGGAAAACCCATCGCAATGAGCGTTTCTTCGACCCCATCCTGTATCTCTTCTACTTGAGGAACATGGTCTGCAGAAAATTTCTTTGAAAGAACTCTTGTCACCTCACTTGAAACCTTCTGAGGATCTGAAGCCGGATCCCCCTCTTCCGCAGCTATCATCGCTTTTTGAACCGCATTGGCAATACGAGACTGGTCCCACTCAACAAT
>CAYLXU010000069.1:0-3991 GCA_964388055.1 uncultured Candidatus Saccharibacteria bacterium
TAGATAAGAATTAATAAACCAATTTTGTAAATATTAAGGGCCACAATATTTCTCTCTGTTTTTTATTCTTTCCTGTTGAAAGTGGTATGATTAAGTCATCAGTACGATTTTTTAATTTTTTCTTTATATTTTATGAAAGAACAACCTCGAAATGTTGAACATCTATTAAAACCAACCCCCGAAGAATTGGAGCGTGAGAGAGAAATGGGTATGAAGGGTTTTATACCAGAAAGATGGTTAGAAATAGAAAGAATTGAAATGCGGAGAATGCAGGCTGGTATGGAGGAAGCGTTACGAAAACGATTGGACGAAATGGAAGAAGGTGCTATTGAACAAAGACAGGCCACGGTACAAAGATATTTCCGTGATTTAATGCTGGACCCCTCTTTTAAGGGTGGTCCATATGCTGCGGCACAATGGCTGAATCTCCATGAAATGTTTCGCCGAATTATTGATAAAAGACAGGATGAAAATATTATTCCCAGTGCAGACGAAAGAATTTCCTTTAAATCATTTGCTCTCGATAAAGATGCAATCATCGATTTGTGGCTTGTGGAGAAAATACAGGCAGCGCTTTCAGAGGCTGAGAAACTTACGGAATATCAAATTAAGGATTGTTTTACCAATGTTTCCGAACAGCAGTTAAATGTTGTTATAGATCAGATCGCTAAATCTGGACTTACTCTAAAACCAGAGTCACCAAAAGAATTTTGGAGGAGGATGAGTAAAAAGGAGTCCAACCAATAAACCAAACCTGACATTGTATTCCTCGGAGCAAAGAAGTGTTTTCCATAACCCAAATAAAAAGTTCTAATCTCGTCTATTATTCCGCTCACACAGAAACCGTGACCAAAAAATCCTGATACTCTCAGGATTTTTTAGTTTGAACCAAGATGTTGACTTATCATATCTTTTGTGCTACTCTATGAGTAGCAAACTAGCGGGAGAAATCCTGTTAAGATAAAAAGGAGAAAATGACATGAATCGAGTCGTTGTCTCATCTGATACCAGGGATTGGCATATTGCTCTTGCAAGAGCTCTCAGTAACGCCGATGCCCAGACCGTTATCGTTGTTGATACTGAAGCAAAAAAGGAGCTCGCGCTTCGTTCTGCTGGACGTGCTGGTAAGGTGGTGAATGTTGAGGTTGGAACGAGTCCCCGCACAGCCAGCTCCCTACACACTTGAGGAACTTCTTCGAAACGATGTGGGTCGTTCGGCATGCCCACGTTGTAACGAGGCGGTTGGTGGGCGTATTCCGTGCCCCAACTGCGGAGCTTGGTTAGAGGATTAATACGTCGTCACTACTTTGAATTTAGGTGGCCCGAATAACGGGCTTTTTCTTTTTTAATCACTAAACTAAAATTTGACACTGTGTACCTTGAAATAAAGAAATATTCTTTTGAATTTAGATAAAAAGTTCTAACGTCATCTACTGTTCCGCTCGCCAAATTTTCACGACTGAAAGGAGTAGAAAAAAAGGAAGCTTCTCGTGACACTCGAAGTGCCCAAAACGGTTGTTGCTTCGCAAATCATTTTGGTAAGCGCCTTAAGCGAAGCCAAGTTTGATTTGGCACAGTTGGGACGTCCCTATGATTATTGACATAAACACATAAATGTTATATTGTGTATTTAGCATAGAGCGGGGTTTTTAATTAAACTTCGCTCATTTACAATATGAATCCAGGCAAGGAGGATACCAATGGAGGAGAAGAATCCAATTTCAGTTGAGCTTAAACATTGTACTGTTGTTCAATCTCTTGGAGAGGGCTATGGTACGATAACGCATGAGGCACAGAAGCAGAATGTACCCAATGATATTTATGTTGTGTTAGGAATTGATGAAACAAACTTCAGGGTGCTTGTTGAAACGGAGCGCCCCCCTTCCTATTATTCTGAAGATGCGAGGAAATAAAAATCACATATTTTTCGCCCGGGGGCTCGAGTTAGTCTTTTCATAGAAAAACGGAACAAACAGAGTATGTCTCATACATCCGGTTTTGTCCGTATCTTGGTACCAGAAACCGGATGTATTTTAGAGGGGGTTGGATTTCAACACCCAAAATCATATTATCATGGTTCTCACATAACGACATTGAGTTTTTCTGTTGATCAGGACTCTTCAAAATTTTGCATTTCGTGCTCTCCAAAAACCGCTGAAAAGATTTTTGGCTTGTTGTTTCTCGAAGATGGAAATATCAAGTGTTTGGAAAAGATTCTTCCGTTGCAGTTTCCTGTGTCGCTTTTTGAAAGGTACTCGACTGACAGCTAAATAGGTTTTTCATTGGAGGCGCTCTTTAACCTAAAGAATAATATCAGTGATGCCACAAGTGTAAGAAACCTCATGATCCAATTCAAGGAGCATGGAAGCGTGACTGGCGCCTCAGCGCTTGACTCGAAGGGAATCAAAAAAGTTCTCGGCAGACTATTGCCTTTTTATGAAATGCTTTTAAGTGGAAATGAAGTCTTTCTTATCGCAACATTTCACTCTTTTGTTTCAGAGACGAAGCGTACTATCAATGGTGTCAAAGTTGCGGGTCTCTTCAATCAGTATTTCCAGGATGTTAGTGATTATGAAAGTTTCACGAAAAAATTAAAAGAGATTTATGCGATTTTTACTGAAATTGAAAGCGCAAGAAAGAATTATGCAAGCTATGATTTTGAAGGATGGTTTGAGAGGATTCCCGGATACTTGGATCTTAGAAAAGAGGCGCTTCGGTCACAGTCAGGACGAGCTTTGACCAAGATGGTTCAAGATGTTGATTCTCTCCGATTTGATCCACAAAGATGTCCTACACTTATGGAACTTATTCATGATGGTTCAATTCCTGTCTCTACATTTTTCCGCAAAGATGGCGAAGAAGTATATTTCTTGTTCAATGACAATTGGGATCTCTTTGAAGAGTTTTTAAGCAAGCATCGTGATGTTGGGATTGAGTTGGCAAAACTTGTGAGCCAGAGGACAACGTATGAAAAGAGTCTAATGTCCTATATGTATTTTGTTCTTTATGATTTGCCAGAGTTTCTTCAAAAGCATACCGGAAAGACATGGGTGTGTTTGCCAAAGATTGTTGAAAGTGCTGAGGAGCTTGAACCTCCTAGTAGTGAACAGGGCAGGGTTACAAAAAAACGAAGTGCTCTGACTCCAATAGTGGATAACGAAAATTGTACCGTCGTTGTTCCTTACGCTTGTCTCAAGGTTTATGGACGCCAGACGACTTACACATACTCACTGAATTATTCGGTAATTCGTCGTGGTTTGAGCATTGAGGGAAGTGTTGCTATGACAGATGTTGAGAAAAAACTGAACGGTCGAGATGATTATGGGTTAATGTTCTATACTTTGACTGGTAGTGTAGTTGGGAGGGGATACCCAACTTTTCTGATCATTTTTGAACGATTGGATAATAACAAAACGAGAGTGCATTTTCATCGAACTCATCCATTGCGAAGCAAAGATGGTGACAATAATCCGATTCATAATTGGATCAAGACCTGTTATAACTGGATGGTTGGAAATGTTAACCTCACCAACGTTGTTGTCCAGCAAGGTGATTTGGTGTTTGTGAGTACTGATTCAATTCCAAGTGCCGAAAGCGCGTTTGTTGATTCTTATGACCAGCATGTTTTTGCTAGGCCGGTTGCGTTTACTCCGTGCGTCAAAAAAGATGCTCAGAATATTCTTGGATATTTTGAACTATTGGAAGATGTTGAGTTGAGGCACACAGAGCATCGAACGCGGACTGTTCCGGCTGGTAAGTACGAACTTCGGCAGTGTCGAAGTTGGGAAGCAAATCCGAAGGGGATCTGGACATTGCGGATCGATTAGAGCCATTCAAGATAATATGAGATAGACCATTATTTAAAAAACCTCGTTACATACGGGGTTTTTCTAACCACGGATCAAACTTAACATTGTATGTTTTGGAATAGACAGTTAAAACAGAATATGTTAGTTTTTCTCTAGCTTTTTGAAGAGGGGGGGCAAAGGGG
>CAYLXU010000070.1:0-3952 GCA_964388055.1 uncultured Candidatus Saccharibacteria bacterium
ACCAGTAACCCCTTTTCTCCTGAAGACACATATTCGATAATGACCTCATCTTGTGAGGAGCGTTCCTTGTCCTTGAGAACGTTAAGTCCAGGAACATACGCCTGAGCCAAAAGCTCTTCAAACCCGAGCTGCATCGAGCTCTGTATGTGCAAAGATACGTTGCCCGGAATAGATAGATAAATATGCTGCATGATATAATGGTATGCAATAATAATCTCCTAGGGCATTGTAGCACAATTTGTCTCAGAAGCGCATGAAAAAAATCTTACTCATAAGCCCCCCTTTTAGCGGACACCTAAACGTGTTTAAAAGCCTAATCCAAGCGTGCGGTGACATGTTTGATTTTCATCTCCTCATAACCGGGTGGACAAATATGTGCCCTGATACACAAGGAATCAACATACCTATAAAAATTCTTGCACACTCTGAATTACATGAAACCGACCCCGCGACTTGGACACTTCCCCGAACAATAGAACTTCTTGATGAATGTGTTGCCACGATAAAAGAAATAAAACCAGATCTTATCCTCTACGATTTTTTTTCACTTGAGGGATACTTTGCTGGTAAACGGCTCAATATACCTTACTGGTGTTCCATACCCGCGCTTATAGGACCGTTTGACACACGAGACTATTTGGAGCAAAAACTAGGCTCACCAGAAAATATAACGGCTCTAAAACTTTTAGGCATCGATCCCCGCATTATTGAGGTGGTTTCCGATGGTCTCCATATCCCTGGAAAACGCAACCTGGTTTGGTCTTACCCCTCTCTTACTCCAGGGAACTTTTTACAAAACAGAAACAACAACGTTCCTTACACGTTTGTAGGAAACCTTACAAAAACAAGCAAGACACACAAGGTGCGTCAAAGACCCCTCATTTACTTCTCCCTGGGAACAGTCGTTATGGATAATCTTTGGAATCAACAAACAGAAACAAGAAAGAACTTAAAAATATTTATAGAAACGGTGGTCCAAAAATGGAAAGATCAGTCCTTTGACGTTCTCTTTGTAGATAGAGGAAAGTCCATCCTTGAGGAATATCCGAAAAATTGGCACGTAGTAGAGCACGCAAACCAAATCGAAGCATTATCTGAAGCAACACTTTTTGTTACTCACGCAGGAAGCAATAGTTTTCATGAAGCAGTAAAACAAAAAGTTCCCATGATCGCAATCCCGTTTTTTGGAGATCAACCCCTTGTCGCCCGACAAATAGAAAAATTAGGAATAGGGACTAATCTTGTTCAGAACGACGAAATCGACACCAAAAAACAAAAAAACTTTATCAACCGAGAACTCGCAGAACAGTTAAACGAAAGTGTGCAGTACATGCTTAACAATTTAGAAATGTATAAAAAGAATCTTTCAGAACTTCCGCTGGAATCAGAAGATATTTCCGAACTTTTCAATAGGTAGTCAATAAATCCAAAACAAAAACCGCCCAAATAGCTGGCGGTGTTTCTTTTTTACTTTTCATCCACAAGAATATGAGAAAGCGAAGTAATGCATCGCCCCATCACACTCTCAATCTGCCTAATACTAGAATCGAGCACAGCACGCTCCGCCTCAGGAGATGAGCACAACTTCAGAGCGCGCTCCTCGGAAACTCCTTCCTCGACCACTTCATACCAACTCCTCATCTTTGCGTTATACCACTCATCAAACCTCTCCTTACTCTCAAACGATGACCACGTGATAACGCCAAAGTAAGAACCTCCGTAATATTGCGAAACACAACATGATACATGCTTACCCTCCCTCCATGCTCACTTTATTCTTTCGATTGAAATATCGTGTCCCTACATACCATATTACAGCATAAAGTGCTGCCATAAGGGCGTTAAACCAAATACAATCCCGTGAGTAAACCGGGCCATTGATCGTACCAAACTTGGTGATAACAACGGCGGACAGGGACGTAAACAAATGGTAAACGATACCCCAACGAAGAAGACCGCCCTTATCAAATGAACCAGACAAAAAGGACCTGATCCCCACACAAGACAAAACTATAACCAAATACCCCATACTCATGACAAACCAGTGCATATGTTGAGGCGAACGAAAAGTAATACCAAGGAATTCTGTAGCCTCCATACAATATACTACTCCTCTCAATGAACTAAAAATAAAATAGCACGATTTGTGCTATTTGTAAAGTACTACCACTGACCATCGTCTAAATCGCAACCACAATCGACACAGAACCCAGCACCCCATGCACCGCCACCATTACCGCCATTGTTGTGCGCACACTTCCTCCGGAGATTGGTGAGCTGAGAACGGAGGAAATCATCCAACTCCTTCAGCTTTGTGCGCGCGACACTTATCTCATCCGCTCGTGTTCGAGTTGCCTCAGATTGTACCTGCATTACCCGTTTCTCTTGAACAAACGTCGGATGTGGTTGTCTACGAAAAACAAATGTCGGCTTATACCACTTCAACGAACTCCTTGGATGCCCAACAAAACCACGAATGATAAAATTTTTACCTTCCTTTTTATCCAAACGGAGACCTAAAATCCCAAAACGTCCCCTAGCATTAACAATTGGATCCATAGCGGGGATAATAAAACCTTCTCTGTCCGCAATAAAATTTTTGCCCTGTACGGCTATTTGTATCACATCATTTGGCGTGCACATTCCAAGACCCAACTCCCGCGCCTTGTCACAAATCCGCCCATAGTACCAAATGGACTCGTCCCAGACATTTGCCTGAACCAAACCCAAGTCCTCAACAGAAACCAACACAAATTCTGTTTGACCGTCTTCTCGTACTATACGAAAAGCAGAATCGAGTATCGTACCTTCTGCATCTTTGTCTACCGTGTAATAGGCAAACTTTTGCAACACGCCTAAAGCCTGACCCCCATTCTTGGGACCTTTTGAGGTGTGGGAAATCAAAAAACTTCTTCCAACCCCCTGCCCCGTGTCTTCCATTTTGCCACCTTCCTCTCAATGAACTAAAAATAAAATAGCACGATTTGTGCTATTTGTAAATTGCTAAACAACGTCAGGGTTTTTATTTGAGTAGCGTCACCATCGGTAAACAAAAAGAAGCTCTCGCCTCTGTTCGTGCACGATGGCCAACCATCGTAGATGACGTTGAAACTATTATACAACAGCAAAGTGAGTATATTTATACTCCAGATGACATAAAAATATTTTACTAAAAACTACCTACTCCTAGGTCACCATAAAACCAGAATTTTTGATTAGGAGAAAATGTTCAGGCTTGTTTTGTAAAAATTTGAATTTATCTTACTTTTATTGCTTGTACCACTCAATAAGTTCGTCACTCAATTGCTTTACATTTTCACGCGCGATGCTTATCGACTCTTGGAGAGACATTGACCTCGCAAAAACTCCGTCTCTACTCCTCAGTTCTACATTGACATTTTCCTTTAGCTCCTCCTTTGAAAATGTGGATGCAAAGACATCCTCCCACTCTTTCTCAACACCAGAAAACTCTCGCCTTGAATAAATGCTATGCACACCTCTCTTGCCAAAAAATACTTTGCATCCGAGCTGATTTTCAACCTCCTCAATACTACGAGAATACAAACTCACAGTAGCAACATCGCTAGATATGCCAGCTCTTTGAAGCCCTTCCCCGATTATCTTTACAGAATCACCAGTTGCAATGGTATCCGTTATGATCAATCCTTTTAATTCGGCAGCATCACCCAAAGACCGTATGGTATGTTCCGTATACCGTTGAATGCCCTCAAGTTTATCTTCTCTTTCACGATCTTCCCACGGTTTTCTACCTGCAAAAAAAATCGTTTTAGGTGTTGGATATCCTCTCTCTTTATAAATGCCTCGTATAACACGTCTTAAGATCAGTGTTGGAATCCTACCTGACGCATCATCACCAACAAGAAGCTGGTATTCTCCCGTCTCAAGATGAGGTCGAAGTTGTTCAAGAATTTTTTGTAGGGGTTCACGAAGC
>CAYLXU010000071.1:0-3491 GCA_964388055.1 uncultured Candidatus Saccharibacteria bacterium
GTAATGTTCAACACAGGATGTAGTCGTGTTGATCCGGGTCATGCGGGTATCAAGGTGAACTACTATGGTCAAGACAAGGGTGTCCAAAGCTATCCGCTCGTGACCGGTATGGTGTGGTACAATCCCATCACAGAAACCGTATTCCAGTATCCTACATTTGTACAGACCGCAGTGTGGACTAAAGATACAAATGAAGGAAGCCCCAACAACGAAGAAGTTTCTTTTAACTCGAAAGAAGGATTGGTAATCAGTGGAGACATCTCTCTCTCCTATCAGCTAGAGCAACAGAAAGTTCCTGCTTTTTATGTAAAGTTTCGTTCAGATGACCTTCATGTTTTTACACACGGGTTTCTTCGCAACGTTGCGCGTGACGCATTCAACGAAGAAGCAGCGCGGTATGCTGTTGATGAACTCTATGGTCCCAAAAAAGAGGAATTTCTGGTTGCGGTACGCAAGCGCATTAACGACAAGGTGCAGTCCTTTGGTGTGGAGATCCAGCAGTTCGGCTTTATTGGCGCTCCGCGTTTGCCTCAGGCAGTTGTTGATGCACTGAATGCGAAGATTAAGGCCACACAGGATGCGATCCGTGTTGAGAATGAGCTTCGTCAGGCAGAGGCAGAAGCGAAGAAGCGTGTTGCGGCTGCAAAGGGTGAAGCGGATGCAAACGAGATTCTCACGAAATCGATTACACCAACACTTCTTGAGTGGAAGCGTCTCGAACTCATGAATGCAAAGTGGAACGGTGCTTTGCCCACGGTAATGGGAAGTGGAGGAATTCCTCTCTTGCAGATGCCAGCCACGACTACGCCACAGCAATAACTGTAATTATGTAAAAATCGAAGCCCCTTATTTGGGGTCTTTTTTATGAAAATGATATTGATTTGTTTGGTACTTTTGTGGTATAATTACACCTGTGGGTGGATGATCGCTCTGAGTTTTCTCGGAGAGGAAAGTCCGGACATCCGGTCCGATATTCATCGGATCAACGTAGCGGGTAACGCCCGCCACCATCGCCTTGCGGTGGTCGAGGTGCGAGCAGAGACGTCTTAACCCGAAAGAGTTGAGACATCCTGAGTAAAATCAGGATGAGCTTGTGTGGTAACACACGAGGTGAAACGGCTAAATCCTTACGAGATGCAAGGTCGTGTTTTATTGCATACAGCATATGCGTGCAATAAAAAGTGCCGCAAAGATTCTTCCAGCAATGGCAAGAACAAGATAAATGATCATCGGTCCGATGTATATCGGACTACAGAATCCGGCTTATAGCCCACATACAAAATCCACCTGGTTTATCTAGGTGGATTTTGTTACTTATCGAACGTTTTCTTACTCCCCACGAATGTAACGACAAATGAGGCTGCAGCGTCTCCCCGACTCATCATAGGAGTTGCTCATGAAAAAGGCTTTTGAACCAGGAGAAAGTCCTTGAAATACATTAACCGCCGTTACGAATAACAATATCCACAAAAGCCCCAAAAGCATAAGATGAAATTTGGTCATGATATACAATACGTTGACTTATAAAAACGTAGTGTGCTATGATAAGAACATCACGAACGGAAAGGTGCCCCGCTAAGGTTTTGTCCTTATCGGGGTCTTTCTTTTTTTACTTTACTTTTGATATCAGTAACGAATCGTGTATACTGCCGAAAATCTTTTCGCTTTAAAAGCCCTGAATAACGTTTATGATTTGGCACCATAAAGGCCAAAAGCTTGTTTTTTTGAAATAAGTACTCAATCAAACAATGAAAGTCTCCATCTCCAGTTACTATCAGTGCCTTATCGAAATCGTTAAAATGGATCATGGTGTGTAACACCAGTTCCGCATCCACGTTTCCTTTAACATCGCCATTTGGTAGTTCCAGTGTGGGCTTGAACACACAAATATAACCACTTTCTTGCAGATATTTATAAAGCCCTTCATTACCTTTTACGTACCCAATACACAAAAAAGCTTTTGTAATATGGTACTTGTCCTTAAGGTATATACGAAAGCGGACAAAATCTAACTCCCATCCCTGTGCATTAATACCAAGATTAAGATTCTGACTATCTATAAAAGCAAAATTGTTTTCCTTTTGCATAACGTTTGATTAGCTAATTCTATCAAAAATCTCAGGGTAGCTAAACACGCCATCCGGATGGCGTGTTAAAAGGAAAAGATGAAGGTTATTATGTACCCCGCAAAAATAGAAGATGCGATGGAAATAAGTGTCCCGAAAAAAGATCTATAGAAATATGCCTTACCCACCATCTTGTCCGACCACATCCAATAGGAAGGAATCATTTTGATGGCTAACCATCCCGCAAACACGGTAAGAAAATTTATAATGTTGGAATCAGTAATTTGGCCACCGTATAAAAATCGAGAACTCAAAGCACCAAAAAACGCAAATTCCAGACACGCAACCGATTTTCCTATGTAACCAAGCGATCCTTCTCTCTTTTTCACTCCATCGATATTTTCTTTATTTGGATCTACTTTTTCTATATCACGAAGAATCTTTTCCATAACCACCCTTACGACCACCTGAGCAATACAAAAAATGCCAATCAAGGAAAAAATTAAAATAATTGCCTTCGCAAAAGACACGTCCATCGCGCACCCTCCTTTTTGTGAAAGATCCGAAACAATGATAACGCAAATCAATTATAGCGTCCACAAATGGGACGATTTTAACCCTTAAAAACGAGAAAACTCTTGGGGGAGGGTGATGCGCTCTTTTATCTTCTCTGTCATACCCATGCTTTCCTTTACAATTTCTGTTTCTGCAAACTGTTCTAACTCGGCTTCGTTGTGCGCGTCTGTTCCTATGGTCATGATGGCTTTTGTCTCCACCGCCATGGTTCGCAAGAGATCGATGTCGGACTTTCTTTCAGCCGATCCGCGGGTGTTGTATATGGATGCAATTTCTACCCCATCAAGGCGTCTTTCCTTTAAAAGCTGTTTTAAAAATTCTTCTGAGATTTTGTCCTTGACTGTGCCCCAATGCGCAATTACGGCCACACCGCCCGCGTTTCTAATAAGGGCAACACTTTCATCCATGTCTACGGTATACGAATAGCCAACTAATACGTTTTTTATAAAAGAATCTTCTGAGAGGAAAAGAGCGTAGGGATACTGCTCTGGTCCGCGCAGTATCATCGCATCATATCGGGCACGAATGGCAGGATCGCTCTTTGCGGCGATTTCCATCTTTTTTCTCAACTCTTCCATGATGAGAGCGTTTTCTGGATAACGCTCTAAAGCGCGTACAATATGCGGACGCCCAACAGACCCATCGTCCGCCTCTTTAAGGCAATCATCTACAGTAATGCGAAACCCTAAATCTTGCAGATTGCGCACAATTTTTTCCATTCTTTCTATGCGCGCAGCCATTGAACGCTCACAGTGCTCAAGAAGCCCTTTGTCTTTTGGATCAACGCCCAAACCAAGAATGTGAAGCGACCCCATGGATTTCCCATCAATCTCCTTTGGCAACCCGGAA
>CAYLXU010000072.1:0-3263 GCA_964388055.1 uncultured Candidatus Saccharibacteria bacterium
CGTTTTAAAAATAAACAGAATCGAATAGGTCAATATACCTCCGCACACATAACCCAAAATTGCCGACCACCCTATCTTAGGGGTTGCATAATTTTTTGCTTCTCGTAAAGCAATCATGATGAGAATCCCAGGAACAACCACGTCACCCAACCCCAAAGCAAACGCACGTTCACTCGCAAGTGTAAGATGCTTTGGTACCACGAATAGCATGGGAACACTTCCCAAGATTCCCATAGCAACTTTTTGCATTACCCCTGTTCCAAATACTGATACGACGTCGTAAACAATCACTATGCCTGAAATAATCGTGGCTGATCTGAATGAAATACTCCTTATATTCACAAGAAATACAATTACTATGCATGCTCCCGCGATATCAAGAGTAAGCCAGTTTGGCCACAAAAGCCATAAAAGACTCACAACAAAAGCCAACAATACTTTTGCCACTCGTGAAGAAAAAAGATATCCCGCAAATTCATAGAGAAGAAACCCGGTTATGCATGCCACACCATATCTGAAAAGATCTCCCGTCTTAAGAAGAAGAAAAACAACATAAAGCTCCAGCATGCAAAAAGCAATTCCTCCCAACCCCACACAACTCCACACCACAATTTTTTTGAAAAGGGTATCTGTATCACAAAGGGGTAACTTAATGGATGGTCTTTCAGGTACCGATACCCAATTCCTCTCAAATGCGATTTTTCCTGAAATAAGAAAAAGGGCAACAACACATAACAAAAACACACAGAAAGGCATCAACGGTGGCATACATCATCGTCTCCTTTCAACGAACTAAAAGTAGAATATCACGAAATACTATATTTGTACAGGTGTGCAATTGGCAGAAGATATTACAACTTGTTTGGCGGAAATTTAAGACTACCTCGCCCATTATTATAAAAAGAAAAACCCAGGCAATGCTGGGTATTGATGAGTTATCGAAAAACCAGTACTTTGGCCAAATCGATATCCAACTCCTGAATCGCAGATTTCATAAGTAACGTAAGAGACATACCAGTGTCCTGTTGCATAGAAACAATATCTTTACCGAATATCTGTTGAGAAAAAACATGTGCTGCATGATCGTCAGAAGTGTAATGAAACCAACTGTTTCCCCCCTTTTTAATAGCGTGCAACATGTCTTGATCTTTCCATTCAGGATTAGGAGCACTTTCTTGACTAATTCCAACAATCTCAATAAGTCTCCCGTCAATTCCAAACTTAAACTCAACCTGATCCCAAGATGACTCATATCTACTAGTCGACAAATTAAATGCAACTTTAACCGAACTCTCGCAATTGGGGTGATTCCTACCCCCTGTTTTGTCTCGGGAGGGTGTGTGAATACCTACTGTTATCAATTTTTGTTTAGAAGGTTCCCATATCTTGTACTGAAACATAAGATGACCAGCATCATGTACACTCGCTGGTTCAGTGGTTTGATGAACCTCCACTTCCTTTCCTTGCACAGAAAACTTTTTTTCCACAAAAGACGAAGTGCTTCCATATCCTCTACTTCCCACACCCGAAATAGTCATGGAAAGGTTGAATCCGTCCCCAAGATCTATATCACGAATCACGTGAGCAGCCGTTACACACACTGAGTCATGAATCGCACCGCAATTGCAGGAAATAAGGCCCC
Source organism: uncultured Candidatus Saccharibacteria bacterium (assembly GCA_964388055.1). Taxonomy (GTDB): domain Bacteria; phylum Patescibacteriota; class Minisyncoccia; order UBA6257; family JACRHW01; genus CAYLXU01. The sequence goes on from CAYLXU010000072.1 coordinate 1,643, forward strand.
CATATTCATGATCATCAAAAATCTCAGTTCCATCCTCTTTATGAATAGTCACAAAACGAATTCCATTGCGAAGAGTTGTTTGTCGTAAATGAACCATGCTTCCACCTAAAATCTTCTTTAATTCATCTGGATCAGGCTTCTCCCCTTGTTGTTTACAAGAACGTTCGTAGGCGCCCGCCCCATCAATATCTGCATCATCCGCAGATACCCAAAACACAGGAAGATCCTTTATTTCTGCAACATCAGAATAATCAACTGTTGGCTTGAGACCAATCATGTATTCCTATACTCCTTTCTCTGTTTCAATGAACTAAAAAACAAAATATCACGAAAAATGCTTTTTGTACAGTTATCTGATGGATTGACAGTAGGATATTGTTTGGTGGAAACATAAAATTACCCTCCGCCATTTCATAATCGTGTTTGAGTAAAATTAAAAAGCCGCCCCGTGGCGACATAAATCGATTTGTCAAAACTGTCAGGAATTCCATATTTCTTCTTATCAACCCTGCCCTCCGATAACGCAACCCCTTGAAATAACCACCGTGGTCACTCTCGAACCATTCTTGTTCTGAACCCTCACCAAAAGTTCATCATTGGGATCCAACATTTTATCGTTAGGAAGAGAAGAGTCATCTACAAGGACCCACCCAGGCATAGCATCTTTGAGAATTGCCTCTACAACGACTTTATTCGCGCTTCTCCTTATGCTTTTTGCTTTCTTCTCTCTCGCCACTTTCTCGTTATCGCTTTTGGCCACAAAGAATACCATCCTTTTTATAAGATTAAACGAACCTCGATGAGAATAACACACAAATCAAATATCTTTCAAGCACCATTTTTTATTCGTCTTTGTTTTATAGAACGTAGAAAATGGTACACACAATAAACGAACATGCTCGCATAAAATATAACGTGCCAATCACTCCGCGCCCGCCCCACGGTAACAAAAGAGAGCCGACATATGGGCTCTCTTTTGTTATTTTATGGGGCTCCCATCGTTGGACAAGTTCAGAACGCTAAATTGGGCATCTATTGAGCAAGAATTACAATTTAGTGGAATCCTGAACCTAGTTTCAAATACTGCGAATTAAGATGAGTGAACACCTTTTTCAAGCCCCAGACACGCAGCCCCAAGCGGAGTGAATGGGGCGGAGAAAGAAAGGAGGTGCGAGCAATCCTAAGTCTCATCCAAACCAGGCCCCCTCCTTCGTTCTCGAACTCGCTCAAAATCTTCTTTGGACATCGGCTTATAGACTATCTCTATTAACCGAACTAGTTTAGTGGCTTGCTCTAAAGCCTCTTGATCAGATAGTTCCTTGTCAAACTTATTTTTATAAATCGCTTTGTATTTATCTAGGCTCTCTTTTGAAATCATCGTGTTTGTCCGTGGTCCGCATCACTTCATTGAACAGGATACTAAAAGCGACATCTAGTCGTTTCTGGCGCTCCTCTGACGAAATGCCTTTGTCTGTCTCATGGGTGATCTTTATTTTCTGATTCCTTTGTTTCCTACTTCTTTTCATATTGGTTAGAACTCTTGTATCTTCGCAAAAAGTATAGAATGAAAGCCACCGAAAAAAATAAGTCTAGACGGGTGTTGTTCTGTATACTTATACAA
>CAYLXU010000073.1:0-3123 GCA_964388055.1 uncultured Candidatus Saccharibacteria bacterium
AACAATCCCCAATGCCTTTCAAGATCTTTAATAAAATCCGAGTCATTTGGAAAAAGCCGTTTAAGTGTTCCTGATTCCAAAAGAAGTTCCGCTTCCAGCTCGCCCTTACTGTACAGATCAAGAAACCACTCGGGACTCTTTCGAAATTCTGTAAATGCGCGCACCATTTCATCATGGTATCCACGCCGCGCAAGTGTTCCATAGTCAAATGGATCTTTCTGATTCGTACTCAATTCTGCAGTTGGCGCAATATCAAAACACTCTTGCGGTATTACTTCTCTTCCAAACACGACACGATTCATATAGTCAGCAAGCTGGTATACCTCACGCTTTACAAGATCCCCAAGAATCGCAAGTGCCCCCGCAATATCGCCATACATTGTTCCATACCCAAATGCCGCCTCAACCTTATTCCAGTTTGCTGTATAAAAGCTACTTGAAGCCTGTGCCCGGGCAGCCAAAATCTCCATCCGCACACGTGCCTGAATATTCTCATATGCAATTGTTCCCTCTTTAACATCAGTCGCTACGCTAATGGCATCTACTATTCCCTCAATAGGACGGACTTCGTAAACAATCCCAAGATTTTCCGCAAGCTTCCGAGCAATATCCTTCGTGCGCTCCGAGTTAAAACGAGACGGCATATTAATACCAACAACATTTTCTCTGCCCAATACATCAACATAAAGCGCAGCGGAAAGAGAAGAATCAATACCCCCACTCAAGCCAATCACAACTTTTCTCTTCTCTTTTGGCATAGTTTCAAAAAACTCCTTCACACCACAACGCATCGCCTCATAAAGCTCCTTCGCGTCATCCCAATTACAATCCACGATCTTTTTCATACTCTCCTCGAATATAATATCATGCACATCGCATGCATAAGGAGCTAGCTCATATACTGGATCTCCCTCTTCGTCATACACCGTGGAACTCCCATCAAAAATAATAATGTTCTTACCAGTATTCTGAATTCCTACGTTATTTACATACACAAAAGGAACATTACTTACACGTGACAAATTTCTAACAATTTCATGTCGTTTTCTATTTTTCTGCCATGTCCACGGAGATGCAGAAAGATTAAAGAAAATGTCGACTCCTTCTTTAGTTAACATTTCAACCGGGCTCACCGAATAATACGAGTCCCACATATCTTCGCAGAGAATAAGTCCGATACGAATCGTTCTTCCATTTACAAGCGTAAGTTCCACGGGATGCAATTCCTCATGCAGATCAACCTCATCCTCAAGTGCCATCTTGCGTGTAGAGAAAAAGAAACGATCCTCATCAAACATGCGATAATTTGGCTGAAGCGTCTTTACTACATGATCAAGGTACTTTCCATCTGCGTACACAATACCCGTATTATATACACGGACAAATCCATTCTCTCCAATACGCGAAAAATCTGGAACCAAGGAACCAAAAATTGCAACAATTCCTTCGGTTGCCCCACGAATCTTCTTATGACAATCCGTGACACTTCGTAAAAATGACTCATCTTCACGCATATCACCAATAAAATATCCTGTAACGCACATCTCAGGAAAAAGAATAATATCCACTCCACGACTTTTCGCCTGTTCAATCTCCCGTATCATATATTCCGTGTTTAAATCAGGTCTTCCTAACACAACCGGCATTTGGCACAATCCAAGTTTTAACCCAACAACATCTTCTTTCACACGCTCACCCCCATTCTCAAGTTACTAATCAAGCAATACCACATTAAGACTTATACGGCAATGGTTTTTAGATACAAAAAACACCGCACATTGCTGCGGTGTATGACGATATTAAGAATCTAAGTCGATGATCTTTCTTTCCTGAATCTGCTCAAACAAAGAGTCAATTCCTTCAATAAGATTACGTTCACGAATTTTCTGAAGAATTTCTTTCGCGTTTGTGGGAAGAAGTCTTCGAGATGATGATTCAAGGAAACCAAGAAGAGTCATTCTATCAATATCTGCCTGACTCGCGCTCGGAATAAAATCTTCAATTGCCTCGCGCAACACTTCATCATCAACAACATCTTCTCCTTTTCTAAATGCAAACCGACTTGCATTGAGAACGATCTTTTCAATGTCTGCACCAGAAAACCCATCGGTCAACTCAATATAAGGCGTGAAATCAGTAATGGATGTAGAAATTTTGTACCGCTTAAACATCACACGAAAAATTTCAGGTATTTCATCTCGCGAGGGCATCGGAATCAAAATCCGTTCGTCGCTTCTCCCACTCCGCTTCAATGCGGCATCAATTCGATCCGGCCTGTTGGTACATGAAATCACGATAATCTGACCCCTGATCCGCGGATCAGATAAAAGTTCCATCCACCTCTTCATAAGCCGTTCAGAAACACCAGAGTCACCTTTTGGCGCATCACGATTCGAATCCATGAGGTCCGCCTCATCATTCATCACCACAACTGGCGCCAGAGAACGAAGCCCGTTCTCAAGCTTCTCTGCCCTTGCCTCAGATTCGCCGACCCACATGGAACGCAGGTTTTTAATTTTTACAAAGTTAAACCCAGACTCCCTTGCAAGTGCCTCAACAAGCGCCGTCTTGCCGGTGCCTGGAGGACCCATAAGCGTAATGCCCATCGAAACGAGTCGAGTCTCTCCACGCGCAATGGCCTTAAGCTCTTCCGCAAACCTCAACTTCACGTGTTCCATGCCACCAATATCTTCAAGTCCACGCTCGGGCTCTACTACCTCCATGACATCTCCGTACTCATTGTTCAAAATCTCTCGCTTCTTTTCTTTCACATACTGAAGATCAATTGGTTTTCCTGTTTTCTTTGCGTGCAAAAAAATTTCAAGAATCTGACGAAGGCTCATCCCTTGCGTAGCATGAGCAAACATATCTTCTGTGAAACCATCCCAAAGTTTTGCCCCAGACGATTCGACAAATGAATCAATAAAATCTCGACGCTCCTCTTTTGTTGGCTTGGCTACAAACACTGTCTGTATTTCACCGTCCTGCTGACGTATCTCAGGAGAAACCTTTGCCGCTGCTTCCGTAAGCAAGAAAATTAGGGCACCCTTTTCGCGCATTTCTTCATCTTGGCCCCAATTTTTAATCCGCTCTACATTTACACGTTCATTGGGAAGAAGAATA
>CAYLXU010000074.1:0-2954 GCA_964388055.1 uncultured Candidatus Saccharibacteria bacterium
GCAATCAGCGTGCGCGCTGCGCTGGTTAACACGCGCCTGGCGGTGCTGATGCAGAAGAACCGCGAATCCATCCTTCTTTGGAATTACAAGATCGAGAAGTATTATATCAAACTTACTTTTTGCCACCTTTCTTAGTGCATCTTCGCCGTCTGTTGCGATTTCTACGTAAAGCCCTGAGTGCGTAAGTTTTAGTTCTAGGGCACGTGCTATTGCTCGCTCATCTTCAACAATGAGCACCTTTCTACTGACTGGTTCTTCTTTCATAGTTTGTTCTACCCATTCTAGCCCTTTTGTGTATTTTGAGAAGTTGCTCTTTTTTGTTTTTGTTGCTTGGTCTTAGTTGGAGGAAAGTTATTATTAGACAAAAACTTTGGTTCTGTCCGCATTCTACTTTTATAAAGAAATTATCTGTTCCCAGGGAAGATTCGATTTGCCAAAGTGTCCATACGTTGCAGTTTGTCTGTAAATTGGTTGCCTTAGTTTAAGACGTTCAATGATTGCGTTTGGTCTGAAATCAAATTTTTCTTTTGCGACTACACTCAAATCTTTACCTGTTTCGTCTGCAGCATATATCATGAGCGGGTTTGTTTCTCCTATTGCGTAGGCAACAGAGACGAGACACGTGTTTGCGAGTCCATTCGCGACTATATTTTTTGCTACAAATCTACACATGTATGCGGCAGAACGATCCACTTTTGTTGGGTCCTTTCCGGAAAAACAGCCGCCTCCATGTGGGATAAGACCACCGTATGTGTCTACCATAATTTTTCTTCCGGTAAGCCCTGTGTCCGCCTCAAACCCGCCTAAAACAAATTTTCCGGTTGGATTTACAAAAAGAGTAATCGAACGCGTATCTATATTTAGTGGGGTGAGAAGGTTTTGAATGAGGGCATGTTTGATATCGCTTTGCACAACTCCATCTTTGTGTTCGGTACTTATGAGGATGGTTTTAATAGCATCGTTTTCAATTGTTACTTGAGCTTTTCCGTCAGGTTTGAGCCACGTGAGTGTTGTATTTTTTCTTAAGATTTCAAGTCCATGCGTAAGTTTGTGGACCAGTACAATTCCTTTTGGGAGAAATTCCTCTGTTTCATTTGTTGCATACCCATACATGATGCCTTGATCTCCCGCACCTCCTGTGTTTACACCCCGTGCGATGTCAGGAGACTGTTGTGCGACGTGTACCGATATCTCGAGTTCGTCTTCGTAGCCTATGTCACGATAAAGATCTTTTGCGAGTTGCGCGTAGTCAATATGTGCATGCGTAGTAACTTCGCCTCCGATAACAAGGTGACCATGTCCGCCAAATGCTTCGATCGCGACACGACTCAGTGGGTCTTCAGAAAGACATGCGTCGAGCGATGTGTCAGAAATTTGATCGCATATTTTATCCGGGTGTCCTGATGTTACGCTTTCTACGGTGTATGTTTTTGGAATAAACATAATATTTTAAATAAAAACGCTCCCTAATAGGGGAGAGTTGTGGTGCGACTATTATCTTCCCCAAAGGGCTGAATTTGACACTCCGCCAACGCAATGTTGGCAAGTTGTCGGTGGGTCGTTGGGTCAGTTCCCTCGCCACACTCTTGATAATGTTAAGTTGTTAAAGCGTCTTAATTATAATGTGCCGCAAAGTTTTGGTCAAACCTCGTTAAGGATAGAGAGTATGCCGCGAAGCTGCTCTTTGGCCCCTAACAGAATGAGGATTGGATTTCTATGCTGTTTGACTATCTACTGAATCTATAACAGCGAGTTCCAGAGGGAGGAAGGGGATGGGGGAATAATAAGTATTCTTTCGTGCTTCTATAAGGTTTTGAACAAACATGGTGAGGTGTTTTGTTTCGAATTTTTTAGCAAGCGTGGTAAGTGCTTCTATGTCCTCTTTGCTTGTATCCGTTTCCAATATGCGTGGCGCATCTGCGTGTAGTTTGAGAAGAAGAATTTTTCGTGCAAGCGAGAGAGTATCTTTAATGATGTACGAGGGGGGAATAGAGAATTCCTCAAACTGTTTAAGGGAAGAGAGTGAGGCGGATGAGTCTTTTGTAGCAACAGAGCTTAGGAAATGAATAAGTGTGGAGGAATTTAAACGATTAAAAATTGTTTGCAGATCGTGGATTTCAAAGTCGACGTGAGCAATCTGGTTGAGCATTGTTTCTGCGTCACGAAGACACCCCTCAGAAAGATAGCAAATGTGAGAGAGTGCCTCTTTTGGGATCTGTATCTTTTCTTCTTTTATGATACGCTCTAACTTTTGTTTTACCTCTTTAAAAGAAAGTTTTTTAAAATCAAATCTTTGGACGCGGGAAAGTACTGTTGGAATCATTTTCTCTGGTTCAGTGGTTGCGAGGATGAAGACAACATAGCGTGGAGGTTCTTCGAGAATCTTAAGAAGCGCGTTGAATGCCTCCTTGGTAAGCATGTGTGCCTCATCGATGATATATATCTTGTATAATGAATGCATTGGCTGGAATTCCACCGCCTCTTTAATTTGTCTGATTTCATCAATTCCACGATGTGACGCTGCATCCATTTCAATTACATCAACAAAGCGCCCCTTTTCAATTGAAGAACAGCGTTCACATGTTCCGCATGGATCTGATACTTCGGGGTTCGTGCAATTAAGTGCTTTTGCAAAAATGCGCGCGAGAGTTGTTTTTCCAGTACCGCGTGGGCCAGCAAAAAGATATGCGTGGCTTAGGGTTTTTGACGAGATAGCTTCCTGAAGAACTTTTATAATAAATTCCTGACCGCTTACCTCACGGAAATTTTTTGGACGATATTTTCTATAAAATACATTAGACATATGTTATGGCAGAACTATATTGTAAGCTGTTTCTACTCTAACGCATAGAGTCAAAATATCCAAACATTTATAGGTACTCACAGATTGAAGAAGTTTTCTATTCAGATACACTAAAAGAAAGAATAAAACATGAAATCTTCATTATTTATAG
>CAYLXU010000075.1:0-2305 GCA_964388055.1 uncultured Candidatus Saccharibacteria bacterium
CGAAAAGCGGAACATGTGCGAAGCGTAGCTGAGCACGTGAGCTGGGGTCGCGACTTTTTGCGAAGCAAAAAAGTTGTGACCGCTTCCTCTCGAGAGCACATCAGTGCTCGATGTATTGTAAATCATAAAAAATAAAAGCCCCGAGTAGGCTTTTTAGGTGTTAGTATTTTTTTAAAATTCTTTGATGTGTGACAGTGGGATGGGGTGAAAGATTTGAAAACGGTCCATAGAACAATCAATTGTCTTTGCTGCAATGAGTGGGTCGAGTGCGGCTTTGTGGTGGGCGTTTCCGTGCCAGTGTCCGTGGAGGAGCACATTGAATTCCTTAGCATCTCTTAGAGTAAATTGTCTCGGGTCGTGTCTTGCAAGCACGCGTCCGAGGGTGGGGTGTTCGAACATAATTTTGTGTGCCACAAAATCAAATCCTGAGTGGGACATAAAATTATGGGTCCGATCATGATTGCCAAGAGCGATTGCGATGTGCCCATTAAGACGGGCACGAAAATAGGGAATATTGTTCTTTTGGTGTCCAAGAGCGAAGTCTCCATTGTGGAGCACGAGGTCGCTTGGCTTTACGATCTTATTCCATTCTTCTATAAAACGCTCATCGTGGAGTTCGATGGTTGTCCCGAATTGTTGTCGCCATGGGTAGAAGCGGATGATATTAATGTGTCCAAGGTGCGTGTCGCTGATGACCCAGTCAGGTGTGCTTTCTAGCGTTATTTCCAAAACAATCCTCTCCCTTCTGTGTAGTATCTTTACAACATCTTTCTTTAAACGTCAAATGATTTTAAAAACCCCACATTGTGTGGGGTCTCTCGTAATACTAATCTTCAAGGAGTGGTTTGTATTCCTCTTTGATAGGAATCGGATCATGGAAAAATTCTACAGGATTTGTGGGGTCTGGAACAATAATGCATGTGGGGTTTTGGGTGGTGAGATTCTGTGACGATTCTTTTTTTAGGATCTCTGTATAAACTGACGGTGTTGCTGCCACCTGTTTTGCCACTTCGATGATATAGTCTCGTGGTGTGCCAGTACCAAAACGAAATCCGTTGCTTTGAAAAATTGCGTGGCCATATACCATACACACTACTCGTCCATGTGCGTTTACCACTGGAGCGCCAGAACATCCTGGGCGGGTAAAGTTTGTAATCACATCAAAGTCTCGCTCGGGTTGTTTTGTTACTGACTGTGGCGCGGTGATACGTGCAATATAATTTCCAACAAGAGGTGTGTGGGGCGGGATATCCAGCGAGTTGCCCATGAGGAGTAGTCCATCTCCAAATTGAATAGGCATTCCCTCAATTTCCAGCCCCTCTAAATTGTAATCTGCCGGTCCGCCAAGGATGGCCACGTCTTTTACTTTGTCGTACGCGAGAAGAGTAAAACGCAGTCGTTTTTGACCTTCCCACGAGGGATGGCCTAGCCACCAAGTGTTGGTAATGGGTTCACCACTTTTTGAATCCAGGACGCAGTGCGCTGCTGTAATTGCAACGGTCATTTTTGATTCTTTTGTTTTTAGAATCCAGGCACTGCCATTCCAAAAGTCTTGAAGAAAATAGAGTCGATATGTGCAGTTATATGCTTTTTCCTCAGCAATGCTTTTTGGAATCTGGGTCTGGTCTTGCGTGGGTGCGGGGGTAACCGCAGGAGAGGGAGATGGTGTGGGTTCAGTGACTAAATCAGTGGCAAAGGATGTGTTCAGCGAAACGAATACAAAGACAATCAGAAGAACCAACGAGTTCCAGGCTCTCATTAAAAACCACTTCCTTTTAGTTTTAGGGTACTAAGTTCATTACAGCAGAATAGGTTTCCTCAGTAAATATTGACCAAAACATCTTTCAGTGATATAGTTTATATAGTTCGTTTGGGGAGGTCTCGTCATATGGTTTCTGCAACCCTGGATAAGGTGAGTGGATGGTTGAATTATAAGATGGAAGATGTTGGTTCGGATGATTGGGTTTCTGTAATTGTATTTGTCCATCATTGGAGGTTTGGAACAAGGAAGAAGCTTTTGCGTGCGGGTCTTTTTATGCAAAAAAGAAGCTGGTCTGCAAGGATTGCCTATGGCATCATTCAAAAGCGTAATATTTCACGCCTTGAGGAGCTTGATGTGGTCCAAAAAATTGATACCCCTCGTGAAGTTTCGTTTTAGGGAAAAGGAGGAGGGGGTATGCCACATACGATACAACGAGATTTTTGGAAAAAAGAAGGAAATGATGTTGATGTGGTAGAGGTTGTTTCTCTTCAGTGTGGCACCGTCGTTCGTATTACAACAAAGTACAACACCTTTCTCCTTAAG
>CAYLXU010000076.1:0-2184 GCA_964388055.1 uncultured Candidatus Saccharibacteria bacterium
TTTGTGATGAAATTATAACCAATGCGCGAACTTTTTTCGAGAACTCCTAATCATGCCGACCAGCGCCTCGCGGACTCGGCGCTCCGCCCTCGCCCCGTTCCGCCTCTCCATTCTTTTTCTTTTTTCGCGCGGGGGGGGATTTTTAAAAAATTGTATGGGGCGGAAACGGGGCGAGGGTTGACTTAATTATATCATATCCCATATACTTGGGGTATGAGTTTACATATCCCCAAGGAGCCCCAAGAGGTAAAAGAGTGGATTCGCTCCATTGAGAAGATGAGTAGCAAAACTCCCGATGCGAAGTGGGAGAATCTTAATGTTTGGTACGGAAACCAGTTGCCCAAGTATCTTTGGGCAGAATGGAAGGATGTTTTAAAGCCACGAGGATTTACATGGCAGAAGTTTCTAAAAGTATTACGACAGCGTACTGATACGATACTCCTTTGGTATAAAGGTGCTCAATCTTGGGAGCAGTTTATAAAAGACACAATAAAGTTGGTCGAGGGTCCTCTTGGAAATGAAATCGCGAAGCGCAAATAATTATGTCTGAAAAAGATTTACAAAAAGAAATAGCGGATTTAAAAGCAGAGCTAAAACGCCTGAAAAAAGATCGCAAGTACGGCTTAATCTGGGAGGAAAAACCGGAAGATGTCGTTGTTGATGGTCAAAAAAATATACCTGTATTGAGACAGATAAAAAACCTTAAGGTTAAGAAGTCAGATAATGAAATCTACAATCTTCTGATTGAGGGTGATAACTATCACGCACTTTCAGCTCTTGTTTATACTCATAAAAAGAAGGTTGATGTTATTTACATTGATCCACCTTACAACACGGGAGCAAAAAACTGGAGATACAACAACGACTATGTAGACAAGGAAGACGAATATCGTCATAGCAAATGGTTGTCTTTTATGAGTCATAGGTTGAAACTTGCAAGAGAACTTCTTAATCAAGATGGAATTTTAATTTGTGCTATTGATCACAACGAGCAAGAGACACTGGGTCTCTTGCTCGAGGATATTTTCCCTACCTATGAAAAGGTCTGCGTAACCATCATTCATAATCCAGGTGGAATTCAAGGAGATAATTTTTCATATACCCACGAATACGCATATTTTATTTTTCCTAAAGGAAGGGAATATATTTCCCGCGTAGAAAGAGAAGATGTCAAACCCACCCCATTAAGAGACTGGGGCGGCGATGAATCTAAGAGGAACACAGCACGAAATTGTTTCTATTCAATTATTGTTGATCCTAAAACAAAGAAAATTATTGGATTTGGCGAAGTTCTTCAAGATGAGATACATCCGAAATCCGCAAATGAGAAAAGAAAAGATGGGAATGTTGAAATTTACCCCATTGATGGAAATGGCGTGGAAAGAAAGTGGCGATTTGCACGACAGACAGTCGAGGATATTTGGGGAGAACTAAAGTGTGAAGAAAATAAAGGTGAACTCGTAATCAACAGATATAAGAGTCAGTACAGGTACAAAACAGTATGGGTGGATTCAAAACACAACTCTAATACTTATGGTTCGAACTTGGTAAATCAAATAATCGACACAAAATTCCCATTTCCAAAATCACTTTACAACACAAAAGAATGTTTAGTTGCCACAACAAAAAACAGGCGCAATGCTCTTGTTGTAGACTTTTTTGCTGGATCTGGTACTACCGGTCATGCCGTACTCGAGATGAATAAAGAAGACGGTGGTAATCGCAGATTCATTCTTTGCACTAACAATGAGAACAATATTTGTAAGGAGGTGACTTACGAACGCGTAAAACGAGTAATGAGTGGCTATAAAAATTTAAAAACTGGAGAAAAAGTTGAAGGACTTGGAGGAAATCTTGCATACTATAAAACTGATATTGTCGAGATTGAACATCTTCAGAAGATACCTGATGAAGCAAAAATCCGTGTTACATATCAAGCCGGAGAGATGATTGCTGTTCGCGAAGACACTCTCAACGAAGTTGAGAAAAATGAATGGTGGCAGATTTTTGAAGGTCACGAACGAATGACCGCAATTTATTTCAAGGAGGACAAATCAAAGCTTGCAGAATTGATTGAAAAACTTGAAAAGAAGGGGTTACCTGTCGCTCTGTATATTTTCAGTTGGGGCAAGAATGAATACAAGGGCGAGTATTCATCCGCACATATCCGAGTCGAGGATATTC
>CAYLXU010000077.1:0-2176 GCA_964388055.1 uncultured Candidatus Saccharibacteria bacterium
CGTGTTTTAGGTCAATTAAGCACAGAAGAAATCAATCAAATGGCTGTATTAGATCGAAGTATTGCAGAGCTGAAAATCATAGATTTCCAAAAACAACTTAACGTATTTGACCAAAATATCCAGGATATACAAGCACTAATCTCAGCCTTAAATGGAGTTGAAAGTAACTTAAATACTTCAATAGAGGCGAATGTCGTCAAGGCAATTAATGCTTGGCAAGAACACCGTACAATATCTGCAGAATTTATCCAGCAAAACCTCAATGTGGAGATGTTATCAGCGATTGGTACTCCTACATGGTATGAATTTGTAAGAGCAGCATCAAGACTTGCAGAGCTTGAGTCTAGAGAGGGCCCTTACCCTCAACACGCTGATGTGTGTTTGTTATGTCACCAACCATTATCTGAAGACGCATATCGTCATTTACATTTGTTGTGGGAGAGTCTGAGAGATAGTATTCAAACAAATATGAGCAGGATAGAAGATGAGTTGATGACTTATGGAAGTAATATATCAAGAACAGATTTATCTTTCTTCCGTAGTGACGTAGCGGTTTACAGATTTCTGAAAGAAAACCATATAGAAATATTCCATCGTGTTGAACAGTTTATTGCATCCTGCAGAGAACGCCAAATGCAATTGACCCAAAAAATCTACAGAAGAAATCTATCTGATATTGTAGAGATGCCACCCTCGTGTATTCCTGAGCTTTTGAAGGTTACAGGATCACTAGAATTTCAGAAAAATGAACTCGAGAAAAGGATGAACGGTGTTGACGAGGAAATTCAACTACAAAGCGCTGAGCTTAAGCTCCTCGGTCATCGCAAAACTTTAAGTACCATTTTAGATGAGGTTTTGGACTTTATTGAGGCCGAGCAATGGATACAACAAGCATCTTCGAATAAGGTAAAGGGCTCCACTGCGCACATTACAAAGAAATTTAACGCTTTATTTTCTGAATTGGTCACCGATAAATACCTTGAGCTTTTTACTACAACCTTAAAAGACTTGAAATGTCCTCTTGACGTTGATATCACTTATCGAGCAGAAAAAGGAAAAACCTTTAAGCAACTCGTTTTGAAGACTAACGAGAATTTTCCTCGCGAAAAAGCTACCCCTGACAAAGTTTTGAGTGAGGGGGAACAAAGAGCAGTTGCCCTTGCTGATTTTTTCACAGAAATAGCACTAGATGATCACAGTGTTGGTTTTGTACTGGATGATCCTGTCACATCTCTGGACTTTCACTGGAAAGAAACCATCGCCGAAAACGTTATCAAACAGGCCATTAATAAACAAGCGATCATATTTACACATGATCTACACTTTTTATATTGTCTAAAAACGAAAGCAGATGAACATTCGGTGGATATTCGAGCACATTGGATTCAGAAACGGGATGAAATGCCTGGTTTTGTATTCAATGACAACAGCCCAATGTCGGAAAAGGATCATAAAACCACGAAGAAAGCTAAAGAATTTCACCAAAAAGCCACTGTGCCAGGGGTAAGCCCTGAAGAACAACAATATTATTTGGAACAAGGTTTCTCAGCCTTACGAACATCTTATGAAGCCTTTATTATGTATGAATTGTTCAACGGGGTTGTGTTAAGGTTTGAAGAACGAATCAGTGGAGATCGGCTTAAGAAAATCTACATAGATGATGCCATTCGGGATGATGTAGCAGAGAGCATGAGCCGTATCTCTCGTTATATTGGGGCACATCTTCATAGCGACACGTTTGCAGCTCAAAAACCTTCCCCTGAAGTGTTAGCCAAGGAAATAGATTACTTCGAACAGCTTCGCCTCTCGCACAAAAAGCTCAAAAAAGAACATGGAATTAAAGATTGAGGTATACATGTCCACACTTTTCACTCCCTGGCACAAAATTGTAAGCTTGCGCCCCGACCTAAAATCGGGTGAACTTTCGCTGGCAATCTTTGCTGCTGACCTCTATGATGTCACATCACAAAAAGGAACGCGCCCGGTCTATGAAAATCCGGCTGATTTCTTTGCGCTTACTTACCCCACCTATAACCTTCGCGAACTGGCCAAGGATGTGGTTCTTAGCCTGGCAGGCAAGAATGACAAAGCCGTACGCCAACTCGAACTGACCTACGGCGGCGGCAAAACCCTCATTCGTATTCATTATAGCGCCACAGATGCACCAAATGGCGGC
>CAYLXU010000078.1:0-2135 GCA_964388055.1 uncultured Candidatus Saccharibacteria bacterium
TCAGCACGACGCCGGCGTAAGCGGTGAGTTCGGCGAGCAGATGCGAGGCCGCGCTTCAATATCTAATTAAGCTTTCATTATCTCTAAGAAACAAAAATCTCCGTTTTATAACGGGGATTTTTGTTTGTTGGGATTTCTTTAACACGTTTTAATAAAAAAAAGAGGCGTTGGCCTCTTGTTGTTATGTTGTTTCTACTCTGCCATCCTCTTTAATAAGATATATGATATCTCTTGTTGGGAGGCTGGCGATTTTTCCATCCATTGTTTCTTCTCCAAAACTTAATTTTACTACAATCTCTTTATTGCCAGCAGGGACCAAGCAGAACCCCACAATAAGTCGCTTAATTGGTGTTTCTTTTTCCCGTTCGTTAAGGAGCCAGAGAAGAGGAATCTTTTGTAAGCCGATTGTTCTACGCATTGCATCCTTTTGGGATCCTAAGAGAAAGTCGGGAAGTGATCTTGTGAGGCGTTCTTCAAGTGAGGCAAATCGTTCGTCAAAATCCTTTTCAATATCTGGTATGTGTGAAGTGGTTGTGGGATCACCTCGCCATATGAGTTCGCTTTTGTGCCACGTGACACGCGATCGTGGGCGCATAAAAAGATAGAAGATGATGATTACAAGAAGAAGTAAAAGGATACTCACCAGAACCCCCCCCAATCTTATGTGCTGTCTGGGCTTATATAGCAATATCACAAAAATACATCTTTAGCAACAAAACCAAAAAATCATGACGTGTCATAATGCCATAGTTGGTTCTCACCCTTTCTTGGTGTGTAGAATAAAAAAACCGGACATTGCCGGTTTGTGTATTATAGTTTTTCACCTTGGTTAAGGCTGTCGTTTAGCGTTTTAATCGTTTCTTTTCTTTGGGCATTATTCAGGTCATAAAAATCTTTCATATCTCTTCCCATATGAATCTCTTTTACGTCCTTTCCAATTCTTTCTTCTACAATAAGTTGTTGTACTTCCGCGGGTTCTTTCCCTCCTTTTGAGTTAAAGATTCGAATGTTGTAACCTGGATCTAACTCGTTTGCTCTTTTGCCCCAGTTGTCCCCGAGATTGATGGGTTCATTTTTTGCTTCAAGTATCACTTGCATTCTTGGTCCCCAGGGCGGACCGGGATAAGGAGCAAGGGGTCCGTTTATGATTATTAAGATGGAACCCACCACAAGAGAGAAAATGGTATAGGAAAATTTCATTCTCGGCGTGGCGTTGAAATTGTGTCCGATGCTCAGTATTCCACACCACAGCAGGAAACTTCCTATAGCGAGTGCAACCAAAGAAACAATATCAAAGCGTGCGACATGAATACTCTGGTATATTCCAATCGAAATTCCGAGAATTGCCGCCATGTGCAGCAACCATATCTTTTGAGGTGTGAGTAGATTCAGTGCGTGGCGTGGATGAATTTGGAAGAAGATTGTAAGAAGATTCGGAATCGCTTTCACCCATCGAATTGGTGCAGTAAAGAAATTTATAACCTTTTGTCGTTTCGCGGTTTTTTGTGCCCGCACTTGCGCCTGTTGCTGGAGAATCTGCTGTCGTTGCGCTTGAAGTTGTGGATCAAGACGTGCGATTCCGTCAAAGGACTCCGTTACTTTAGGATCTATGGTCGCGGCTTCATTGTAGAGTTGAAGCGCCTCCTGAGTGTTTCCCAGTAATTCGTGTGTTATTCCGATTACAAAGATTGTTGATGCGTTTGTGCCCTTTTTAAATCTAGCTATGGATGTTTTTAGGCTTGCCATTGCTTGAGTGTGTAGACCTCTTTTTTCAAGTTCGATTGCGCCTATCCATACATTTTCATACTCTTTCGTCCATGTGGTTCTATCTTTTTTTGTTGCCGAGCATGCCATGTTCCACGCTTCCTGGACCGTTATTCTATGAGGATTTGTAAGGGGGGTCATTGGTGGTAGTGGGGTAATTGTTTTTCCATCTAACATCTCAAGTTCATTTATCATTTCTTCTGTGCTTTGATATCGTTCGTTGGGATCGAGTTTTGTTGCACCCATAACCATTTGGCACAATACAGGGTTGAATCCGGTGAGTGGGGTAGTGTCGAACATTTGAGGATCATTTCCTGTGAGAAGTTCCCGAACAATCACTCCCCACGCATAGATGTCACTGCGTTTGTCTA
>CAYLXU010000079.1:0-2071 GCA_964388055.1 uncultured Candidatus Saccharibacteria bacterium
ACGTCCCAGGATATAGAAAAGGGCCACGTATAGAAAACTTGTGAGTTGTTGGAGAAGCCAGAAATTTCCAAGAGGACTCAGTGTATTAAATAAAGTGAGAAAAGTCCCCTCTAGTAAAAGAAAAGGGAAAAGTGCAGTCGTGGTGACGGTTAAATCCGGAATGCCGGTGGCCGTAATCTCTTCATTAAACAAAGTTGAATCAACATGTCGAGCAAATACCGCGACGTCGGGGGTGCCTCCCAGGAAAGGCCCTTCCCAAAGCAAAAATAGATAAGGCAAAGTGCCCAGAAAAAGAACGAACACGACCGCAAGCGTGCTGAGCAAATAGGGAGCTTTTTTGGCAGCAGACGATTTTAAAACAGATAGACGGGAACGATGCTTTGCCAATAAAAAAAAGCCGACTAAAATCAGAAAAGAATTTTGCAACAAGGTGGAACTGAAATTGAGTACGAGCCCCAGGCGATTCGTTGTATAAACCAAAAGAGGCAATGCGGAAAGGGAAAGTATAAAAGAGAGGGTAATACGTTCTATAATGTCCAAAACATCCATCGAATCTTCCTTGGAAGGATGAGTGAGGAGCGAACTTTTTGGGAAAAAATAATAGCTGAATAAAAACCCGGGCAAAAAGAGTACGAAGAAGCTGCCAAATAGAATAGAAATGGATTGCAAAATTTCAAACCAAAAGGTAAGAATAAAAGTAATCAGACTCAAAATAAAGAGTAATCCAAGCGAAATTTGTGCGAAGTGATAATCTAGAATTTTGCGCATATGCTACAGAATAAGAAATTTAATTCAAATTAGCAACTCTCATGAAAAGAAAATGGCTTAAAGCCGTCGCATCCGGTTACAATAGCACGGCCATTGTTTTATTCAACACGGTCATTTTTTTCTTTGTTTTGAATGGCGCGATAGGGGGCACGGTTTGGGCGAAGCGCCTTTTTTGGCCGCAAGAAAATTTAATCATTCGGGATTATGGGATGGAAACTTTGCAAAAGGCTTATCCAGATCTTACTTCAGATCAAATTGAGGTTTTACTAGATGAAAGCTGGAGTAGAACATTCAGTTATGAGGCATTTACGGAATTTAAGGAAGAGCCATACACCGGACAGTATGTAAACATTAGCGAAGAAGGCTTTCGCTTGGGAGTCGATCAGGGGCCTTGGCCGCCCGTCGAGGAGAATATCTCGATTTTTGTTTTTGGGGGGTCCACCACGTTCGGTTACGGTTTGGGTGACGAGCAAACGGTTCCTTCTTATATACAAAAAGCCTTTAACCGTGAAGACGAATTCCATGATGTAAAAGTCTATAATTTTGGCCGCGGATATTATTTTTCCAGTCAGGAGCGCGCTTTACTTGAACGACTGATCGTGGAAGGACAAAGACCGGATATGGCGATTTTTATAGACGGCCTTAATGATTTTTATTTTCAAGGTAATGAAGCTTTTTTCACCTATCGACTCGAGCAGATTATTAAGGGGAAATGGGGTTACTTATTGGCACGGGGGATACAAGATTTGCCGATTAGTTTGTTAGTGCCAAAAAGTTTAAAAGAGAATGTGGCGGGGTTTTTTATCGAGAGAGAAAGCCAGCCAGCGTTTGATGAAAGCAGTGAAGAAACACAAGCGCGGGTTGATGAAATGATGGATCGCTACATTGACAATGCAAAAATGATTGAAGCGATAGGCCAAGCTTTTGAAATACCCGTTTTACTCGTTTGGCAACCAGTGCCTTTTTATGAATATGACACAAGTTACCATTTGTTCGTGCAAGAAGAGGGTTTTGACGAACAACATCGCTATACGGAATTGGCCTATCCTTTGATGGTAGACTATTTCGAGGTACAGAATCATAAAGAAAGCCACCTTTCTTGTGCGCATATTCAAAAAGATTTTATGGAACCTCTTTATGTTGATAAAGTTCACTACAATGCTAAGCTGGCAGAAGAGTTAGCCGAGTGCATTGTTCAGAGGGCAAAAACGCTTTTATAATGATGAAAAATCCCTTCGCTCCCTTGAGGGATATCGTTATTCAAGCTTCCTGGATTACCTAGGATCTCAAAGGCAAGAGAATC
>CAYLXU010000080.1:0-1963 GCA_964388055.1 uncultured Candidatus Saccharibacteria bacterium
TACCGCGCGAGCGGGTGCGGGTGGGCATGCTATTACATTTGTTACTCAAGAACAGAGGGATGATGTGAGAAGTATCGAGCGCCTCATTAATAAAACTCTTCCTGTGGCAGAGCACCCGGAAATACCGTCGCAAAAATTTCCCGAAAAGAGAAAAGTATTTTCAGGAGGTTATCGTCGTAGATTTCGTTAATACGTAGTGAGGTATGTTGATTGATGATGTTACAATTAAGATTGCTGCTGGGCATGGAGGAAGGGGGGCTGTTGCGTTTAATAAAAACTTGAAGAGTCTTGGTCCTGTTGGTGGCAGAGGCGGATATGGCGGGAGTATTTATGCGGAGGGAGTATCTGATTTAAGTGCGTTATATCGGTTTCGATTTGAAAAGGTTATTCAGGCAGAGGATGGGATGGATGGACGCGGACAGTTTAGGGATGGGAGAAACGCGGATGATGTGTATATTAAGGTGCCTGTGGGGACGGTGATACATAATTTAGTAAGTGGGGATGATAGCGAAGTTACGCAAATTGGAGAACGAGTTCTTCTTGCGAAGGGTGGTAATGGGGGAAAGGGAAATTTTCACTTTCGTTCTGCTACAGATACGTCTCCAGAGCGGTTTCAGCCGGGCTTGCCGGGAGAGGAGTTTGATATTCGCCTTGAATTAAAGCTTATTGCCGATGTAGGGTTTGTTGGTTTTCCCAACGCGGGAAAATCGAGTCTTCTAAACGAACTTACACGGGCGAGAAGCAGGGTGGCAAATTATCCATTCACTACGCTTGAACCAAATTTAGGGGTATACTATGATTTGATTCTTGCTGATATTCCTGGACTTGTAGAAGGTTCTTCTTCAGGGAAGGGTCTTGGTATTAAGTTTTTACGTCACATTGAACGCACGCGCATTCTCTTTCATCTTGTTTCTACAGAGTCAGAACATTTGGCACGGGACTATAAGATCATTCGTGATGAGTTGAAAAACTATAATGAGGAGCTTCTTCAGAGACCCGAATATGTGTTTCTCACAAAAAGTGATTTAATTAACGAAGATGTGGCAAAAGAAAAAGCGAATATGCTTAAGACACTGAACCCAAACGTCACTATAATTTCTATTCACGATTTTGAGAGTATAAAAAAGGTTCAGGACACTCTTAACTCTCTGGCCCAACAAAAGATATATGGCACACAACAGCGAAGTGGTACTGAGGTTTAGCAATGTTTCATTTGAATATGGAAAGAAAAAGATCCTCGATGAGGTGAATTTTTCTGTGAGAAACGGATCAAAAATAACTCTTATGGGTCAAAATGGTGCTGGAAAAAGTACAATGTTTCAGTTAATAACGGGTGATTTAATTCCAGAAGAGGGGCTTGTAAGTCTTACTCACGCAAATACAACGATAGCGACTGCAAAACAAGTGGTTTCTCGAGACGATTTGGATCTCACCGTGAAGGAATTTTTTGAAAAAGCGTTTCCCAAAAAGGTATATGATATTGAGCCGCGGATTAAAAAAATACTTGAGGTGGTTCATTTGGTAGCCCCATTAGACAAGGCGTTAAAGACATTTTCTGGCGGACAACAGGCGAGGCTTCTGCTTGCCCAAGCATTAATTCAGAATCCAGATATTTTATTGCTCGATGAGCCGACTAATAACTTAGACAAGGAAGGCATCGCGCATCTTACACAGTTTCTTATTGATTATAAAAAAACGTGTATTGTGATTTCCCATGATGCAGACTTCTTAAACGCATTTACGCACGGCGTGCTTTATTTAGACGTGTTTACGCACAAGGTAGAGCAATATGCAGGGAACTATTTTGATGTGGTGCAAGAAATCCAAGCGCGTTTGGAACGTGAGCGCATGAAAAACATTCGCCTAGAGAAAGAAATCCAGCACCGAAAGGAGCAGGCAAGTTTTTTCGCTCAAAAAGGCGGACATATGCGTGATGTGGCAAAAAAGATGAGAGAGAAAATAG
>CAYLXU010000081.1:0-1757 GCA_964388055.1 uncultured Candidatus Saccharibacteria bacterium
TCTCTCCCGAAAACAAGGCTTCTCTTATATCAACCAACCGATCTCCCTGCCGATTGCTACGATGGAAGGCTTTATCGATCAATTATGGCAAGGCGTTACGGCACGGACGAGGGTGACCTTCCTGAGTCATATCACCAGTCCAACAGCAATCATATTCCCTGTGGCCGAAGTATGTCGCCGGGCACGTGAGCAGGGCATTTTGACGGTGATTGATGGTGCACACGCGCCGGGGCAAGTACCCCTGGATCTCGAAGAAATTGGCGCCGATACCTATACGGGAAATTTGCACAAATGGATGTTGAGTTGTCCCTAAAATTGCTGCCAGAATTACTATCATTGTTCATACTTTTTTCAAGCTTTAGGGATGTTTCTCCTAAAACACACTCAGCATAAACAATTTTTTCCTTTCCCTCGACAGTAATTATTACATGAACATCTAGAGCATCAATTATTTCTCTTTTTGCTGTAAAGTTCTTGTTAGCATGTTCAAGTCCCTCCTTTACTTGTTCAGCAAATTCAAATATGTCTTCAATTTGTTTTGGTGTAAGTTCTTGCTCCTGAATATTTTCTAAAAGCTTGTTTTTTTCGTTTTCCAAACTTTGTATCACTGTTTCAAGATCATTTTTGCGACTGATCAGTACTTCTTTTGGAAATTCCCCAGATAAATATAATTCTAGCAACCTATCTAATTCTTTATCATTCTCTTCTAAAAGACTTTCGACAACATCTAGTCTTTCTCGAAATGGATTGAGTTGATTTTCGGTTTCTTCCAAATGAGCATTAAGTCCTTCTTGTAGTGTATCAGGATTTTCCAGCAAGGTGGTTATCCAATTCCAAACTACTTCCTCAACGAGTTCCAGACGAAAGTGCGGGGCTTTACAACTAACACCAGCTACCTTATCCTTTTTTGTGGCATGACAGCGATAATATAAATATCCGTTTACAGGAGTTCCAACGGCGACAGATGTACATAGACCACAACGAATTCTTCTTGCGAAAAGGTAGTTATGTTTTCTGTTTTTTATATTTTCTATGTATTTTTCTTTTCGTGCCTTTTGCACTGCTTTCCATAATTCTGGATCAATGATGGCCGGGACTTCCACTGTGATTGGGTTTGAACTTTTACTTCCATAGGTCCATTTACCAAAATAAAGCTCTCTACCTAAGTAGTGCCCTACAGCACTTTCACTCCAATGAGCATAACCACGCTTTTTATGCCCCCTCAATTTCCCTCCTTTTTTATCTAAGGGAGTTGGAATTTTTAGTTCTGTTAATTTCCTTGCAATACTTCGCAAAGTCATCTTTTGTCCATTTTCATCCCCGTTCAAATACCAATCAAAAATCATACGAATTATTTCAGCTTCTGGTTCGTAAATTTCCAATTTCCATAGATTCCTGTCCTCAACAATTTTGTAACCAAATGGAGGTCGGTTTAGAGCCAACATTACACTACCAGCTTTGACTTTTAGCCGTTTGCCTCTCTGAATACGCTCTTTGATTTTTTCCCGTTCATATTCTGCAATTACAGCACGAACATGTTTCATAAGGTTACCTTCGGGGGTTTCAGCATAATCGCCTAGAACATATTCGACTTTTACGCCAGCTCGAAGCAATTCTTCTTCAACGGCCAGTTGCTTAGCCAAATTGCGGGATAGGCGGTCGATCTCACGGACAACAAGGATATCGAATGATTTGTTCTTTGCAAGTTCCAGAATTTCTCCCAGTTTTTCAAGTTCAAAAGAAGCTCCAGATGCCCC
>CAYLXU010000082.1:0-1673 GCA_964388055.1 uncultured Candidatus Saccharibacteria bacterium
TCGTGACCTCTTCGCTGTTTATATACTTATAGAATACTGACATGACAACAAAGGCAATGATGAGTAGTGCGAGGGCATATTTGCCAAACACATCAGATGACTTTCCAAAAAAATATCCTATAGAGATAAAAGGGAGAGTCCAGATAGCAGAAGAGATAAAAATAATTATCGTATAAAGAATTCGATTCATCTTCGCTATTCCTGCAGGAATAGGAACAAATACTTTAAGTGCAGGTATGAGTTTTCCAACAAAAAGAAAAAAAGCACCTCTCTTTTGAAAGGCAAGAGTCACTTTCTTAAGTCCTTTGTGAAATGTCTCTTTGGGGACTCGGTAAAAGGTAACAACAAACTTTTCTACATACAGTTCTCCCTTTCGACGTGCGATTTCGTACAGAAGGATGTTTCCAATCGTGTTCCCAACAGCTCCAATAAGAGAAACCCAAAGAAGGGCAAGGTCTCCGGTGAAAATAAAGTACCCCGAGATAATGTAAAGGACTTGGCTTGAGGGGAAGCTGAGTAGGCCGTTTGCGATCATGAGAAGAAATATTCCAAGGTATCCAATAGATACGATGATGCTTTCGATGGGGAGGTCAAACATATGTGTTACAAAAATAAACTTGGGTTTTGTTCTCGCAGGTTTTGTATAGGAAGGAATATTGGTTGCGGTAGGTTTTGCCACTCAAACCACCCCCATTCACCACACTTTTCTGGTTCGCACACAAGCGGATCTCCTGTTGCGACGCCTTTCATGAAAATTGTTATATAGTGTTTTTTTTCATCATCCATAATGTCATTTGTTGCGGAGATAAAAGAGATTGATGAAAGTTCAAGTCCTGTCTCCTCTTTTACTTCTCGCTTGGCACAGTCTTCCCACGACTCTCCAAACTCAAGATGTCCTCCTGGAAAACACCACGTGCCGTCGCCGTGCGAGCCACGTCTTTTGCCGAGGAGTATTTTGCCGTTCCTTTCTATGATAACGCCAACGCCAATACGAGGTGTTAATTTTTCTTGTTTCATATATGCATTGTAGCATGATTCAGATCGAATATCTTAACGTTCGTGAATGGTATACTTTTTAGATGCAGCGCAAAAACATTGTTTTATATTTCATCATTGCATTACTCGGCAGCCTGTCATTCTATGTTTATGTCGCTTCTCTTTCTTTTGATCAACATATTCTTACGGTTGCGTTTTTGAACGTGGGGCAAGGTGACGCTATTTACATTGAAGCACCTCAGGGCAATCAGGTTCTTATTGATGGTGGTCCCGGGCAGCGTGTATTGCGTGAACTCGGAAAGATTATGCCGTTTTACGATAGGTCTATTGACGTTGTTGTGGCAACGCATCCGGATAAGGATCATATTGGGGGATTGCCGGAGGTGCTTAGTCGCTTTTCTGTATCTTATGTACTTGAGCCTGGCAATCGATCTGAAAATGGTGTGTATGAAGCAATGAAAGAAACTGCTCAAGAAAAGAATGTTCCTGTGTTGCTTGCTCGGCGTGGAGGTGTTATTCGTCTTGATGATAGTGTGTATGTCGAAATACTTTTTCCCGACAGAGATGTGTCCGGCGTTGATTCAAACGACGCATCTATTTTTGCAAAACTTGTCTATGGAGACACCTCTTTTTTGTTTACCGGTGACGCTCCGCAAAAGATTGAGAAGTATGTAGAG